>JAQGJF010000711.1 GCA_028290765.1 Tardiphaga sp. | reverse complement strand
AGCAGGGTGAATTCGATCGGGAGGGCCTTTCCGCTGTGCAGGAAGGCGTTGATCCCGGCCGAATAGGCGTCGAGCACCGCCCGAAACTCCAACGATGCGGCATCCAGACTGCCCGCGGCGTGGTGATATAGTCCCAGCGTCCGCATCAGCCGGTCGGTCCCCACAGTGGCGGCGCCGACGGCTTCGGACAGGCGGCCGGCGCCGAGCCGGCGCTGCATGTCCATCTGAAACAGCCGGTCCTGCGCATGCACGAAACCCAGCGCCATGTAGAGATCATGCCGGCTGCTGGCCTGGATGGCGGGGACGCCGTGGCTGTCGCGCACCACCAGAACGGGTTTTTCGAGACCGGGCAAGGCCAGCCTTCCCGTGGTCTGGGGCAGCGAAGCCCGCAGCACGACGAAAACCAGCACGCCGGCGCAAATCAGCACCACGCCCGCGCCCAATCCGAGCCGTTTTGCCCATTGCGTCATGCGGCGATGGTCGGTTGTGTGCGTTACAGGCTGGCTACGGCCGGCGTCGAAGCCGTTACGGCTGCAATTCGGCCTGCACAAGGCGGCGGAACCGAGGGCAGGAAGCGCGGTAACGATAGCGGCAATGGGGTGCGCCATCGGTCATTTGTCGCGGCTTAAGTCCTTGTTTTTGACACCTCCAGCGCCTAGTTTCCGGACAGATTGAGGCCGGGCGACTGGTCACGTGTTTGGAGGGTTGCAGGATGGGTTCACTCAGCATTTGGCACTGGATCGTCGTGATCGCGGTGGTCCTGCTGCTATTCGGGCGCGGCAAGATTTCCGACCTGATGGGCGACGTCGCGCAGGGCATCAAGGCCTTCAAGAAGGGCATGCAGGACGATGAAAAGACTGCTGAAAAGCCCGAGCCCGTCAAGACCATCGATCACAATGCCGCGGCCAATACAGCGGCGCGATCGGATGTTGGCAGCAAGGCTGTCTGACGGGTAGCGTTGCAGCGGCAGGTTTGCCGCGTAACCGGCTGGGGGAGACGCGGGCAAAGCCGGATCGGGCTTTGGCCTCGCGTGAGCGGATTTTTTCATGTTCGACATCGGGTGGAGTGAACTGGTCGTCATCGCGGTTGTCGCGCTGATCGCCATCGGCCCGAAGGAATTGCCCGGCGTGCTGCGCATGGTCGGGCAGTGGATGGGCAAGGCGCGCAAGATGGCCGCCGAATTCCAGGGCCAGTTCAACGAGGCGATGCGCGAGGCCGAAATGGCCGACCTCAAAAAGACCTTCGACGACGTCAAGGACGCCGCCAAGGATCTCACCAGCAACAACATCATGACCTCGCTGCAAAAGGACGTCAGCGACGCCATGACCATCGACAAGATCGACCACATCGACACCCCGGTGGCGACCCCGACCACGCCGGAGCCGCCGACCCCGGATACCTTCGTCGAGGCCGAAACCCATGCCGCGGCCGGCGAGCCATTAGCGATTACCCAAGAAGTGCCGATCACGCAGGAAGTCCAGCCCGCCGCCAATGACGCTCATCCGGCGCCGGCTGAACTCGCGAAGGACGCCAAAGCGTCATGAGCGCCGAGGACATCGAGGCCAGCAAAGCGCCATTGATGGATCACCTGATCGAGCTGCGTTCGCGGCTGATCAAGGCGCTGCTGGCGTTCGGCATTGCGTTCATTTTCTGCTTCTTCTTCGCCAAGCAGATCTACAACGTGCTGGTGTGGCCGTTCGTCTGGATCGCCGGTCCGGAAAACTCGAAATTCATCTACACCGCGCTCCTGGAATATTTCCTGACCCAGCTCAAGCTGGCGATGTTCGGCGCCGGGTTCATCTCGTTCCCGATCGTGGCCGGGCAGATCTACATGTTTGTCGCGCCGGGCCTCTACAAGCATGAGCGCGGCGCGTTCCTGCCCTATCTGATCGCGACGCCGTTCTTCTTCGTGCTTGGCTCGATGCTGGTTTATTTCGTGGTGCTGCCGATGCTGGTGCGGTTCTCGCTCGGCATGCAGCAAACCGGCGGCGCGGAAACCGCGCAGATCCAGCTGTTGCCCAAAGTCGGCGAATATCTGTCGCTGATGATGTCGTTGATCTTTGCCTTCGGCGTCGCGTTCCAACTGCCGGTGATCCTGACGCTGCTCGGCCGGATCGGCATCATCACCTCGAAACAGCTGCGCGAAAAGCGCCGCTATTTCATTGTCGTCGCCTTCATCATCGCCGCGGTGCTGACGCCGCCCGACGTCATCAGCCAGGCCTCTTTGGCGATCCCGCTGCTGCTGCTCTACGAGGGCTCGATCATCGCGGTCGCCATGGTGGAGAAGAACGCCGCCAAGGCCGCCGCGGCCACGACCCCACCCGCGGCGCCGCCGCCGGACGTGAAGCCGGCAGAGTAGGGCCGAAACGGCGTTTTTTGCTTATCATCGCGTCACATCACCCATGATTCGTCATGCCCGGCCTTGACCCGGGCATCCACGACTTGATCTAACGCGCTAAAGACGTGGATGGCCGGGACAAGCCCGGCCACGACGCTGGAATCCTGGCCATGCACGACATCAAATCGATCCGCGACAATCCCGACGCCTTCGACGCCGCGCTGAAGCGGCGTGGGCTTGCGCCATTGTCGAGGTCGCTGCTGGCAATCGACGAACGCCGCCGCACGGCGATTGTGGCGTCCGAGCAGGCCCAGGCGCGCCGTAACGCGGCCTCCAAGGAAATCGGCGACGCCAAGAAGAGCAAGGACGACGCCCGCGCCGCCACATTGATGGCCGAGGTCACCGAACTCAAGACCACGATGCCGCAGATGGAAGCGGCGGTGAAGACGGCCGAAGACGAGTTGAAGAAAGCGCTGGCGGAAATTCCGAACCTGCCGCTGGCCGAGGTGCCCGATGGCGCCGACGAGCACGGCAATGTGCTGCACCATGTGTTCGGCGCCAAGCGCAACTACGCCTTTGCGACCAAGTCGCATGACGATCTCGGCGGCGCGCTCGGCTTCATGGATTTCGAAGCGGCGGCGAAACTATCCGGCGCGCGTTTTGTCGTGCTGAAGAAGGGGCTGGCGCGGCTGGAGCGTGCGATCGGGCAGTTCATGCTCGACCTGCACACCAATGAGCACGGCTACACCGAGATCAATCCGCCGCTGCTGGTCAAGGACGAAGCCATGTTCGGCACCACGCAATTGCCGAAATTTGAAGACGACCAGTTCTGGGTCATGGGTGCGGGATTTCGCCTCGGGCTCATTCCCACCGCCGAGGTGCCGCTGACCAATCTGGTGCGCGAATCCATTCTCGACGAGAAGGAGTTGCCGATGCGGATGACGGCGCTGACGCCGTGCTTCCGCGCCGAGGCCGGCGCCGCCGGCCGCGATACCCGCGGCATGAT
>JAQGJF010000700.1 GCA_028290765.1 Tardiphaga sp. | reverse complement strand
CGAGCAGAATGCCGGCGTCAAGCTCACCAAAAATCCCGAGGGCCGCGCGACCATGGGGCTGAGTTCGAGCGGCACGGCGGCCTTCAGCATGGCGTGGTTTCATCCTGAGCTCTATCACCGGGTGCTGGCCTATTCACCGACCATGGTGAACCAGCAATGGCCGTGGAATCCGGCGCTGCGCGGCGGCGCCTGGGAATATCACAGCGCGTGGACCGGCCCGGCCACGCCCAACCTCATCGTCAAGGCCGGCGTGCTGACGCCGTCGGAGCCGCCCGGCGTGCCGCTGATCCCGAGCTCAGCCACGAAGCCGATCCGCTACTGGTTCGAGATGGGCGACCAGGATCTGTTCTATCCGAATCCAACGATCCCCGACGGCATGCACGACTGGACGCAGTCGGCCGAACTGATGGCCAAGGTGCTGGCCGACAAGGGCTACCACTACCAGTTCCTGTTCGCGCGCAACGCCAAGCACGTCGATCGCCCGACCGTCGCGCAAACCCTGCCTTCGGCGCTGGAATGGGTTTGGAAGGGGTTTCCGATTCCATGAGGCTTGAGCGGGGATATTCGTAGCCCGGATGAGCCAACGGGTCCGGCCCATGGCCGGCCCGATGATAAACTCCGCGAGGTCCGGGATGCAATATTCCGATACGCCCAACCCGGATGTCGCTGCGCTCATCCGGGCTACAAGATTTGAGCACTCAACGCGATCGAAGCGCGTCATCGAACCGGAGTGCGTTGCCTGGCGACCTAAAGAGTGTCAGCCGGATCGGAAAGTGCCGTAAACCCCGGCATCGCATAATGGATACCGCATCGATGCCAGTAACGGAGAGACTGCGTTTCAACGCGGCGACAAGCATGCTGGCGCTTCTCGTCGCGGCAGTCCCGGCATCGGCAGCGCCGCCACGCGTGCTGTCTAGCGCGTTGCCGCCGGGCCATCCGAGCTGTCACGCCCGAACGTTCGATGCCGCGGAGCTTGCCGCCCATCCGGACCGGCGCGTCACCGCCATCGCGTTCGAGCGGATCGCCGGGGATCTGGCGACTGAGCGCAAATGGGGAAAGCTCGAGCAGTTCGACGACACCCCGATCGTCTCGGCGACGCTGCGGGTGCGCTTGCGCGGCGATCCAGTTCTCCATTCGGCGCGCCTCGAATGTGCCCAGGACGACGACGGCGCGCTGGTGTGCACCAGCCCCGCCTGTGCCGGCGGCGAGATCCACATTGCCGGCGAGGGCAAAGCCGCGATCGCCGTTTCGCTCGGCGGCGCGCTGAAGAGCGGCCGCTTCATCGGCCACTACATTCACCTCGACGAATCCTGCGAGGGCCGTGCCGGCGGGCCGATCGTGCTGGAGTCAGGAAACGACGACCGCCTCTTCAGCCTGCCACCGGCGCCGAGCGAGGCCTGCCGATGAGCGCGCCGGCCCGTGTCTTCGCAATCGCGGTGTTGCTGATGCTGCCGGCCGCGCAGGCGCGCGCTGAACCCGAAATGTTGTTCACGCCGGCGACCGAGGGCTGCTATGTCGGCGCCGAGATCACCCCGGTGGCGGCCAATGCGCCGCCCTATCGCAAGCCGGCCGTGCCGGTGACCGCCGTGCGCCTCGAGCGCGGCTATCCCCAACTCATGCGGGAACAAGAGCGCCCGCCAAAGGACGAGCGCCTGATCAGCCTGCGAGTCATCGTGACCTTCGCCGACGCCGGCAAGCGCGGGGCGCCGAAGCGCTACGCCAATGGTCCCAACGATCTCCTGAGCTGCTCGGCCGACCTGTGCGATGCCAACAACTACAAGGTCGAGCGCCAGGCGGACGGCACGGTTCTGCTGCGCATGACCGGCGGCTTGTATGTCGGCGGCGGCACCTATCCCAATTATGCCAACCGACATCTGCCCGACGCGCATGTCTACCGGTTGATCGCCAGCCCGATGAGCGCGTGTCGCTGAGGACGGCTTTGGCGCCATTGTAGCCCGATGATCTTAGGTCAAATCGGCGGCCCAAGTCCCGTCATTGCGAGCGAAGCGAAGCAATCCAGGAGCCAAGGAAGAAAGACTGGATTGCTTCGTCGCAAGAGCTCCTCGCAATGACGGAGTTAGCGCTCCTGCTCTAGCGCCATCTCACAATTCCCTTGCATTACTAAACACGAACGACGACACCCTTCTCGTATTCTCATCCAGGATCAGACTGCGCGTGATCGGCGGCTCGGCACGCTGGCTGCAATTCTCGCGCTCACAGAGCCGGCAGTTGACGCCGATCGGGGTGCCCTCGGCCTTCTCCAGGTCGAGGCCGGCGGCATAGACCAGCCGCGCGGCGTGGCGGATTTCGCAGCCGAGGCCGATGGCGAAGCGCGGCTGCGGCTGCGGATGCGGTGCCACCGGCCGGCGGACCATCTGCGCGATCGAGAAATAGCGGCTGCCGTCAGGCAGTTCGATCACCTGCTTGAGCAGCCGGTCCGGAGTGTCGAAGGTCGAATGCACGTTCCACAGCGGGCAGGTGCCGCCGAATTTCGAGAACGGAAACGTGCCGGATGAAAACCGTTTCGAGACGTTGCCGGCGTTTTCGACCCGCAGCATGAAGAACGGCACGCCGCGCGCATTGGGCCGCTGCAGCGTGGTCAGGCGATGGCTGACCTGCTCGAAACCGCAATTGAAACGCTGCCCCAGCACATGGACGTCGTAGCTCAGCGCTTCGGCGGCGGCATGAAACGCCTGATAGGGCATCATCACGGCGGCGGCGAAATAATTTGCCAGCGTGATGCGGTAGAGCCGGCGCGGGGTGTCGTCGAGCGGCCCGGCGCGGCCCACGATGCCCTCGAAGAT
>JAQGJF010000696.1 GCA_028290765.1 Tardiphaga sp. | reverse complement strand
GCTTGATCAGCTTGCAGGCTTCGTCCGGCGGCGCGCGCCGTTCGCTGGCGGCCTTGATCGCTGCGCCGCGCTTTTCAGCTTCGGTCCGGATCGGCACGAATTGCTTCATGCAGTCCTCGCCGCCTGGCGGCGGGCCGGCCTGTTGCGGCGGGGCAAATCCACCGCTGACCGGCGGCGCGCCGTTCGAGGGGAAAGCGCTCGGTGTCCCGACCACGGCAGACGGGGCGGCCCCGTTGACCGGCGGAAACGGCGAAGCGTTGCTGGGTGGAGCCGCGGCTCCCGGCAACGGCGCCGGAAACCCTTGGGCATGGGCTTCGATCGCCTGAACGGCGAACACGGCCATGGTCAGCGGCACAATCAAACGGCGGATGATCACGAGAGTTCCTCCGGCAGGGTTCGATGCTCCCAAGAAACGCTTCTGGAACAGAAGGTGATTTGCGATTTGGAGCGTTTTACGATTCCTGCCGCCCCTTAACAACCCGTCGAATTAGGCAACAGCGCGGCGCATGGCCGCGCCGGACGCTGATAATTGCGTGTAGTTAGGCTAAAAGCCGGCACCTTAAGGAACATTAATCATGCCCGAACTCGATTTTCGCGGTCCCCGGCTGTTCGTCGATGCCGATCTGGCCTCCGGCGCCGGGATCGCCCTCGACCGCGACCAGGCCAACTATCTCGGCAATGTGCTGCGTCTGGCGGCGGGCGGCACGGTTCTGGTCTTCAACGGCCGCGACGGCGAATGGCAGGCCGCGATCGCCGGCCGCAAGCGGCCCGACCGCCTGGAAATCCTGGCCCAGGCCAGGCCCCAGGACCGCCTGCCCGACCTCACTTACGTCTTTGCCCCGCTGAAACACGCCCGGCTCGACTACATGGTGCAGAAGGCGGTCGAAATGGGCGCCTCGGCCCTGCAACCCGTCATGACCCGTTTCACCCAGGCGAACCGGGTCAATACCGAGCGGATGCGCGCCAACGTCATCGAAGCGGCCGAACAATGCGGCATTCTGAGCCTGGCAACGGTCGAGGAACCGATCGCGCTGGAGCGCTGGCTGGGCCAACGGCCTACTCAGCGCCTGCTGATTTTCTGCGACGAGGCCGCCGAAACCGCCGATCCGCAGGCGGCGCTGGCCAACGCACGGCAAGCCGGCGCCGCCGGAATCGATCTGCTGATCGGCCCCGAAGGCGGGTTCGCCGAGGAAGAACGGGCGATATTGCTGCGGCAACCGCACACTGTCCGGCTTGCGCTGGGACCCAGGATCCTGCGGGCCGACACCGCGGCGGTCGCGGCGCTGGCTTTGGTCCAGGCCGCATTGGGCGACTGGACCGCCCCCGGCGTCGGGGCTAGATAGCGGCCTTGGGCGGTCGCCTGGCTGGTTTCTTGGCCGGTCATTAAGCCACTTGGCCAATGGTGGTCGAAACTCGCAGGTGGGCATGCTAAGGGGCTGCGCCGCCTGATGCTTTCTAGTCAAAATCCTCTTTCGGACATTTTTGGACGTCGAGATGACCAAGACCGCCGCCCCTCGTGCGACCGGATCCGCCGCATGGGCGGACGCGCTGCTGTTGTCGTTTACGCAGGCCGGCTATGGGCTGGCGGAGCCGGCGATCCTGCAACCCGCCGAGCCGTTCCTCGATTTGTCCGGCGAAGACATCCGTAAAAGCCTGTATTTGACCACCGACGCCAGCGGCGACGAGCTGTGCCTGCGTCCGGACCTCACCATTCCGGTGGCACGCGATTATCTGGCCTCGAACCGCGCCGGCCAGCCGGCGGGATTCTGCTATCTTGGGCCGGTGTTTCGTTACCGCAGCGGCTGCCCCAGCGAATTTCAGCAGGCCGGCATCGAATCGTTCGGACGGCTGGACCGGGCCGCGGCCGACGCCGAAATGCTGGCGCTCGCGCTCGAGGCCACCACTGCATTTGGCCTCGCCAACGTCGATATCCGCACCGGCGACGTGGCGCTGTTTACCGCTTTGATCGACGCGCTCGACCTCTATCCGGTGTGGAGGC
Organism: Tardiphaga sp.; assembly: GCA_028290765.1. The sequence continues at coordinate 12,839 of JAQGJF010000696.1, read as the reverse complement.
GGCGGCTGATCAAGGATTTCAACCGCAAGATCAGCCTGGAGCAGGATCTCGGGCGCCTCACCCTGGCGACCGCGGCCGCCCGCAACGAATATGAAGGCGTGCTGGCGGCGCTGGCCGGCTCCGACCGCAAGGCGGCGCTAGCGCTGGTGACCGACCTGATGTCGATCGCCGGCGCGACCAATGTCGGGGGACGCTCGGTCGCGGAAATCGCCGACCGTTTCCTCGAACAATCGACGCTCAAGGGCGGCGCGCTGCCGCGCGATGCGCTGCAGTCGATCAAGCGTTTTCTCGCGATCGCGGGCGATCCGGACGAGGCGCTGGCGCAATTGCGCGCGCTCGCCGCCGACGCCAAATTGAACATCACCGCGGCGATCGACCAGTTCGAAAGCCGCATCGGCTTCATGGCCGCGCGCGGCATCGACATCGGCAAGACGCGGTTTGCCACGTCGTTCGGCCGCGGCCTCGACTATTACACCGGCTTCGAATTCGAGCTGCACAGCAAGGGCAACGGCGTCGAACCGCTGGTGGCCGGCGGACGCTATGACGGCCTGATGACCCAGCTCGGCGCGCCCTCGCCGATCCCCGCGGTCGGGTTCTCGATCTGGATCGAGGCGCTGACGCAGTGTGGCCGCAAGCCCGCCGCGGGCGACAAGCCTGCCGGACAGGGCGGGAGCACACCATGACGACGCCGTTCGTTCTCGCCGTCCCCTCCAAGGGGCGCCTGCAGGAAAATGCCGAGGCGTTCTTTACCCGCGCCGGCCTGGCGCTGGCCAAGCCGCGCGGCGCCCGCGACTATCGCGGCACCATTGCCGGGCTCGACAATGTCGAAATCGCATATCTGTCGGCGAGCGAAATCGCCTCGCAACTGGCCCGCGGCACCGTGCATCTCGGCGTCACCGGCGAGGATCTGGTGCGCGAGAGCATCGTCGACGCCGACAAGCGCGTGGCGCTGATCGAACAGCTCGGTTTTGGCAGCGCCAATGTCGTGGTCGCGGTGCCGCAAGCCTGGATCGACGTCCGCACCATGGCCGATCTCGACGACGTCACCACCGGCTTCCGCGCCCAGCATAACCGGCGGATGCGGGTCGCGACCAAATACATCAACCTGACCCGGACGTTCTTTGCGTCCCATGGGGTGGTCGATTACCGCATCGTCGAAAGCGCCGGCGCGACCGAAGGCGCGCCGGCGGTCGGAACCGCCGAGATGATCGTCGACATTACCACGACCGGCGCCACGCTTGCGGCCAACGGGCTCAAGGTGCTCGACGATGGCGTGATTCTGCGCAGCCAGGCCAACCTGGTGGCGTCACGCGATGCCGATTGGACCAGCGAGGCGCGTGAGACCGCGCGGGTCATTCTCGACCACATCGCAGCTAGGGCCCGCGCCAGCAAATACCGCGAAGTCCGCACCCGTTTCGCCGGTTGCGACGCCGCGCTGCTGGCCGAGGCGCACAACCGGTTCGGCGTGGTCTCGCCATTCGGCGGACCGACCTCGTCGGGCATGGTCACGCTGCACTGCCCACCGGCGCAACTCTACGCGCTCGGCAGTTTCCTGCGCGGCCATGGCGCGGAGACGGTTTCGATCGCCTCGCTCGACTACGTGCTGGATCGCGACAATCCGCTGTTCGCCAAGCTCGAAGCCTTTTTGCGGCAGTAGGTCGCGCATGGCGGCCGGCCTTGCTGGCGACAGCACGTGGCGGCTACCATATATTGCGTGCATGTTCTGGATGATGGGACCTGATCGATGATGCTGGGCAGCGACGTTTCCGCCCTGTCGACCGATGCTTCGACCGCTGCCGCGCAGGGGCTGTCGATCGTCGTGCCCGTCTACAACGAGGCTGCCGGGCTGGCGCTGTTTCACGAGCGGCTTGGCGCGCTCGCAGCCACCCTCAAGCAGCGCCACAACCTCGGCTGCGAGGTAGTTTACGTCGACGACGGCAGCGCCGACGGCACGCTCGGTATCGCCCGCAGCCTCCCGGCGGGGGCGCTCGATGTCCAGGTGGTGTCGCTGTCGCGCAATTTCGGCAAGGACGCGGCGCTGATGGCCGGGCTGGATCACGCGCGGCGCGGCGCGGGCCTGTTCATGGACGGCGACGGGCAGCATCCGCCGGACCTGGTCGAGAAGCTCGTCGGCCACTGGATCGATGGCGGCTATGACGTGGTCTATACCGCCAAGGCGCATCGCGACAACGAGCCGCTGCTGCGGCGCATCGCGGTGCACGGCTTCTATGCGCTGATCAACTGGGGCGCGCGGCAAAAGATTCCCGAAGACGCCGGCGACTTCCGCTTGCTGTCGCCGCGAGCCGCCGCAGCGTTGCGCCAGCTTCCGGAACGCAATCGCTTCTTCAAGGGCCTTGCCACCTGGATCGGGTTCCGCCAGATCCGCGTCGATTACGAACCGGCGGCGCGCGCCCATGGCATCACCTCGTTCAGCCCCGCACGGCTGATCGGATTGTCGATCGAAGGCCTGACGTCGTTTTCGGTGGCGCCGCTGCGATTTGCCAGCCTGCTGGGCTTGCTGCTCGCCTTCGGGGCGTTTCTGTTCGGGCTTTCGATTCTGTGGGAGACGTTCAGCAGCGGCAAATCAGTGCCCGGCTATCCATCGCTGGTCGTCGGCCTGATGACCATCGGCGGCGTGCAGCTCATCATGATCGGTATCGTCGGCGAATATATCGGAAAGATTCTCTCCGAGTTGAAAGGCCGACCGATCTATTTCGTCGCCGAACACAGCGTGAAGCGTGCGGACACCGACAGCACCGGCAAGGTCGGCGAACGGACCGCCGCCGAATGAACGACACTGCGTTGCGCCGGATCTGGCTGTGCGCCGACGATTATGGCCTGAGCCCCGGCGTCAACCGCGCGATCCGCGATCTGATCGAGCGCGGACGGCTCAATGCGACATCGGTGATGATGGTGGGTCCGGCGATCGGCCGTGACGAGGTCAACGCCCTCAACGCCGCGGTCACGCTTCGCCCGGATTGCGCCATCGGCCTGCACGCCACGCTGACGGCGCCGTTTCATCCCCTCACCATGCATTTCCGGCCGCTCGATGGCGGGCTGTTTCTGCCGCTGGCGAAGATGCTGCGCACCAGCCTGCTGCGGCGGCTCGACCGCGAAATCATCGGCGCCGAAGTGACCGCGCAGATCGCGGCGTTCGCCACCCTGTTCGGCCGGCCCCCGGATTACGTTGACGGCCATCAACACGTGCAACTATTTCCGCAGGTGCGCGACGCCTTTCTGGCCGCGGTCAAGGCCGCCGCTCCGAACGCCTGGGTGCGCCAGTGCGGCCGCCGCCAGCCGCTGTCGAGCCGGATCGGCATGCCGAAGGCGCTGCTGCTCGACGTGCTCAGCGCGCGGTTTCGCGCCGGCGCTCGGTCCAGGAATATCGCCTTCAATCCGGGATTTGCCGGCGCCTATGATTTTTCGCAAGCCTCCGATTTCGGCGGGCATTTGCGCGGATTTCTCGACGGCCTGCCCGACGGCGGCCTGGTGATGTGCCATCCCGGTTTTGTCGATGAAACACTTATCGAACTGGATCCGCTGACAGATCAGCGTGAACGGGAATATGAATTCCTCGCCGGCGATGATTTTCCGGCGCTGCTGGCGATAAACAAAGTTACATTGGCTTGAAACCGGCGCTTTTCCCCCTTTCGGGTCGCTTTGTCGCATACAGAAATTTAATCCGCCCGGCACTACTTGGAACACAAAGCGTCATTACATCTCCCACCGCGCCGATCAGCGCGATTCAGGAGACGGCCATGACACCGCAAGAACGCCAATTGGTTGATGATCTTTTCGACCGGCTCAGCAAGGTCGAAACCGCCCCTCGCGATCCCGACGCCATCGCGGCCGTCGCCCAAGGGCTGCGCCAGGCGCCCAACGCCACCTACGCCCTGGTACAGACCGTCCTGCTGCAGGACGAGGCGCTCAGACGCGCCCATGACCGCATCCAGGAACTCGAAAGCCATGGCGGTGGCGAACAGAATCAATCCGGCGGATTCCTCGATTCGATGCGCGATACGCTGTTCGGACAAAATCAGAATCAGCCGCGCGGCTCGGTGCCGAACGTACGGCCCCCCGAAGCGCCCGGCCGTCCGGTCTGGAACAGCGGCCAGGTGATGCCGCAGGCCAGCCAATATAACCAGGCGCCCTATAACCAGGCGCCGTACGGCCAGCAGCCCTACGGCGCGCCGCAATCGCCGGTCGGTGGCGGCGGATCGTTTCTGGGAACCGCGGCGGCGGCGGCGGCCGGCGTGGTCGGCGGATCGTTGCTGCTCGGCAGCATCCGCAACATGATGGGCGGCAGCCACCAGAGCTTTGGCGACAGCAGTGGCCTCTCCGGCAGCGGCGACCGCAAGCCGTGGGGCGGCGATCAATCCAACAGCGATCTCGCCCGCGACGCCGGCGTCAACGATATCGGCTCGAGCGGAAATCGCGCCGACTCCGGCGCCGACAATTCGCGCGCCGGCCTCTTCGACCAGGCGTCGAACGATCAAACCCCCGATCACGACGACATGGATATGGATTCCGACGACTTCGGCACCGACGGCGGCGACAGCGACTACGCCTGATCGGTTCGCCCTCACGTGAAAGCGGCCGCCGCTGGCGCATGATCCGGAACGGCGCGGTGCAAGCCGCGCCGTTCCGCGTGAGCGGCCGGCCCGGTCTGCTGCTGTCACGCGCGGTAGTGGCGCCTGCTCAGGGAACGAACATATCCCATGGCGTCTTGCCCTCGGCCAGCTTGGGCCGCGCCGTAATTTCGGCCAGCGGCTCACCGGCTTCGAAGCGTGCGATCATCTCTTCCGGATCGAAAATCACGCCCATGAAGTTCTCGTGGTAGGCGCCGCTGTCGAAGAACGCGTCAAGCTCTTCGGCGTGCTCGAACACATCGTGTTGCAGCTCCAGCCGATTGCCGTCGGGATCCTTGTAGTACATCGAGATCGTAGGTCCGTGGTTGATGGTCCAGTACGGCCGGACGTCGTGTTGTGCCAGCCGCCGGTAATTGGCAAGCAGATCACCCAGCGAGGCATAGGTGAAGGAGACGTGTTCCAGCCCGTGGTGCGCGTCGCCCGAACCACTGAGGTCGGGACGTTCGATCAAGCCGACGCGATGGTGCTCGTCATCATAGGTGAGGAAGCAGAGCATTTCATTCTCGAAAGCCGGACGGCCTTCCAGCACCTTGAGATACCAGTCGCGCGAGCGTTTAAGGTTGGCGACGCGCAGCACAACATGGGCCAGTTTTACGGGACGGATCGCGGCGGCGGTGGCGTCAGGTAAGCAGCGGCTGGTCATTCTTCGTTTCCTCCTTGGTTTCTTAAGCGGATGTGTCCCGCGGTTTTCAGGGCGATGGTTCGGCAATCACGCGATTTTCGATCGCGCCGATGGACTCGATCTCGACGCGCACCACATCGCCCGGGCGCAGATAGCATGGAGGCTCCATCAAGCCGCCGACGCCGGCCGGGCTGCCGGTGGCAAGAATATCCCCCGGCTCGAGCGTGAATGCGGTGGACAATTCGACCACCATGGCGCCGATGCGGTGAATCATCTGCGACGTATTTCCATCCTGGCGCAGCTCGCCATTGACCCAGGTTCGGATGCGCAGGATATGGGGATCGGAAATCTCGTCACGGGTGACGAGCCAGGGGCCGAACGGGCCATGGGTGTCGAAAGACTTGCCCAGCGTGTGCGTCGGTGCCCGCATCTGCCAGTCGCGCACACTCATGTCGTTGACCACGACATAACCGGCAATCACCGCCTCCGCATTTTCCGGGCGCACATGGCGGCACCGCTGGCCTATCACCACGCCCAACTCGCCTTCATAGTCGAACTGCTCGGACACGCGGGGTTTGTGGACCGGGTCGTAAGGGCCAGTGACGCACGAGACCTGCTTGTTGAACCAGACCTGGCCAGCGCCACGAACGACGCCCACCTTGGCCGCCTCGGCCAAATGCGACGCATAATTGCCGCCGAGGCCGAGGAATTTCCGCGGCGCCGGAATAGGCGCGCAGAGTTGAACGTCCGCCAATGCGAGGCGCGGGCTTGCGCCAGTTGCCTGCCGGATCCAGGTCAGGCCTTCGTCACCGCGGTCCAGCAGCTCACGCAGGCTGGCCGGCGCGCCCGGCCGGCCCGATACGTCTGCGACGTCGCTGCCGATGACGACGCCGATTTTTTCCACACCCTGGTGCTGGAACGTGGCGAGCTTCATGCCGGCGATGCCTCCGCGATCGAAGCGGAGGTGAACAGCGCCGCGATGTCGCGGCGCGCCTGCTGTATGGCGTTGTCGCGGTGGGCAGGACTCAGATTCACGCCTTCGGCGCGCACGATATCGATCTGGCTGATGCCCATGAAGTTGAGCACAGTCACCAGATAGGGCTCCTGGAAATCCTTGCTGCTCATCGGAGGCTGGCTGTAATTGTTGCCGCGCGCCGAGACGATGATCACGCGCTTGCCGCCTGCCAGCCCGCGTGGACCTTGGGGCGTGTACGCAAAGGTGCGCCCGGGCTGCGCCAAAGCATCGATCCAGGCCTTGAGCTGGGTCGGCACCGAGAAATTGTACATCGGCGCACCAATCACGATCGCGTCGGCTGCCAGGAACTCGACCAGCAGTTCCTCCATGACGGCCAGATCGGCGGCCGCATCGGTCGACGGCACGGCCCCGAACTTGATGGCGGCTACGCTCTCTTCGGTAAGCTGCGGCGGCACGGTACGCGCCAGATCGCGGTAAACCACCTCCAGCGACGGAGTTGCGCCACGCCAGGTCTGGACCACCGCAGCCGACAATTCGCGCGATACGGAGCGTGCCCCGAGCACGCTCGCGTCGACATGCAATAGCCTCATGATTTGTTGCCTCATCTTGACCCGGTTGCTGCTTTGAATAATGCTAATGGAACGATGATTGAACAATCCGGCCTCTTGAGACACATCGTTCTATAAATAGAACGATCTCGGCTCGGGGAACGCCACGGAGCCTGTGCAATGGAAGACCTCAATGATTTGGCGTTCTTCGCGAAAGTCGTTGAATGCAAAGGCTTCAGCGCCGCCGGCCAGCAACTGGGCATCCCCAAGTCACGCCTGAGCCGGCGCATTGCGCAGTTGGAACAGCGCTTGGGCGTGAGGCTCTTGCAGCGCACCTCGCGGCGGCTGGCGATGACGTCGGTTGGACAGTCGTTTTACGAGCGCTGTCAGGTGGTGGTCGCCGCGGGAGAATCGGCGCGCGATCTGATCCAGCAGGCCGTGGCACAACCGCAAGGTTCTTTGCGCGTCAGTTGCCCGATCACGCTCGCGCAATTCTGGCTCACACCCCTGTTGCCGGAGTTCATGAAGGCATTTCCGAAGGTGCGGCTGCGGCTGATGGTGACCAACCGCCGCGTCGACCCGGTGGAAGAACAAGTGGACATCGCGTTGCGCGTCCGCAGACCGCCTTTTGACGATTCCAGCCTGGTCGTGAGGCGCCTGGGCCATACCAAGGATGTGCTTGTCGCCAGCCCCGCTTTGCTGGCCGACAGCATCGATCCGGCCGGCCCCGGAGATCTCGCGGGCTGGCCGACGCTTTCGGTCCCCAGCGACGGTGAACGCCACGTCTGGACACTGAAAAACGGACTAGCCACCGCGGAAATCGCGCACGAGCCGCGGCTGGCCACGGCCGACATGTTCGCGCTCAAACGCGCCGCGCTGGATGGTGTCGGCGTGACCCTGCTTCCGGAGATCATTTGCCAGGATGAACTGCAGAACGGACTGCTGAAAGTCGTCTTGCCGGAATGGACCTGCGCCCTCAGCGAGATTCAGGCCGCATTCCCGACGCGGCAAGGCATGCTGCCCGCGGTGCGCGCGCTGGTGGATTTCCTGGGAAGCCATCCCCCCAGCGCGTGAAGCGCCGACGCGGCGCACACCGCCGGGAATTCCGACCGGCAAAATCGAAAGCGTGCTTCAACTGAGTTGTAGCACGCCTCCCGCGGCCGTTATATTCTCATACGCAAAATCTCAGATCACGATCACCCGGGCGCCGACATTGACGCGGCCATAGAGGTCGATCACGTCTTCATTGCGCATCCGGATGCAGCCGGACGACACGTTGGTCCCGATGGTCCACGGTTCGTTGGAGCCGTGGATGCGATAGAGCGTCGAGCCGAGATACATTGCGCGGGCGCCAAGCGGATTTTGCGGGCCGCCTTCCATGTGCCGCGGCAGATCGGGACGGCGCACCAGCATTTCCGGCGGCGGCGTCCAGGCCGGCCATTCCTTCTTGGCGGAGATCTGCTTGACGCCGGACCAGGTGAAGCCGGGGCGGCCAACGCCGATGCCGTAACGCAGCGCCTTGCCGTCGCCCTGCACCAGGAACAGGAACTTGTTGGGCGTATCGACGACGATCGTCCCGGCGCCTTCCTTGCCGTGATAGTCGACGAGCTGCTTTTCGAACTTCGGATCCATTGAAGGACGCGCGGGTTCGATGGATTCCTCTGGCTGGCGCATGGCGCGCTGCGGCTCCATCGGACGCCGCGGATCATAGCCGGGCTCCTGCTGATAATAAGGTTGCTGCTGCTGTTGATAGGACGGCTGCTGCTGATAACGCGGCGAACCTTGCGACTGGCCGTCGCTGAACAGAAACTCGATGAAACCGCCACCCATGCTGGAACGCTCGGCATAGGCCGTGCGCATCGGTTCGGGGCGCCGCACCGGCGGATCGGCGTAGATCACGGTGGGCTCGGCGAATGGCGCCGCGGCCTCGATCGCCCGGGCCTGATGAAGTCCGGCGCCGAGGCATGAGGCGCTGGCGAGGAATGCGAGGGAGGTTTTCTTGAACATCGACGTACTCTGCACTGTTTCGTCGTGGACGCGCCGTGAGCATGGACGTGCCAGCGCGCTTTGCACCCGACGAATTAAGTTCAAAACCGCGTCGGTTTGGTAAACAAAACCGGCGTTTCGATTCACCACGTCGTCAAACCGGCGCTGTTCTTTCCGGTAGCGTTTATTTTCGATGAACGCGCGGCGCACATGGTTAATCGTTGGTAGTGCCCTGCCGCCCGCGGACTTTGCGCGACGCCTGTGCGTGAACCCGAAATTAAACTGATCGGCTTACACAAACGGTCAGGTTGAGAGCTGGGGGAATCCTGATGTCTGTTCGTCGCAAGCGCTTTCGTATTGAAGAAATCAATTTCGGCAGCACGCCGATGCCCGCCGAAGTCGAAGACGGCGACGGCATTCCGATGCATCGCGAAATCATGTCCGAACTGCGCGCCATCCGCGACCAGATGGCAGGTCCGTATCGCAGCAGCGTCGCGGGGGAGAGCGTCAGTGACGCGGTAACGAGAGAAGTTGCCGACGCCAAGGCATTGCTTGAAACCTATCGCGCGCAAATCGAGCAGTGCGAGAAACTCAAGGTCGAGCTCGACCTCATTCACGACGCCATCAATCGCACCAAGCGCGAAATCGCGGTGCTGCACGGCAAGAGCTTCGACGGCGACGAAATGTCCAAGGTGACCGGCGAACTCGGCGCCGTGGTCGGCGGCACCGAAGAGGCGACGCAGCAGATTCTGGAAGCCGCCGAAGCGATCGATCAGGCCTCGTCCGCGATGACCAAGGTCAACTCGCCGGACCAGCAAAAGCTGCTCAGCGAGGAAATCCAGGAACGCGTGATTTCGATCTTCGAAGCCTGCAATTTCCAGGATCTCACCGGCCAGCGCATCGGCAAGGTGATGACCACGATGAAATTCATCGAAAATCACATCAACGTCATGATGGAAATCTGGGGCGGCGTCGACGCCATCCGGGCGCACGCGCCCCCGATCATCGACGATCGCGAAGGTGACGCCAAGCTCTTGAACGGCCCGAAGCTGGACGGTGACGTCGGCCACGCCTCGCAGAACGATATCGACGCGCTGTTCGACTGATCGGCGCAGCGAGACAAGCGGAATGCCCTCGGATCCGGTCCGGGGGCATTTTTTTGATCACGGTTGAAACCGCGTTAATGGCGGGCGGCGCCTGGCCTGATCGCCAGGAAGCATCCGAGCGCCACCAGCGCGCCGATAACCCCCGCTTCGAGCACGGCCCGGTCCGAGAACCGTTCGACCGCCGACGCCACCACGAATGGCGCCAGCGCCTGCACGAATAGCGCCGGCCGCGCGATCCGGCCGATCACCCGGCCATAGCCGATCGCACCGAACATCATCAGCGGCAGCGCCCCGCGCGCGATCGTCATGACGCCGTTGGCCGCGCCGAAGGCGATGGCGAACAGCGCCGCCACCGGAAATGAAATGCCGGTCAACGCCAGCATCGCGAAGGCAAAGGCCATCAGCGCCACTGCGCCGCGGGCGATCCAGAGCGGATGGGTGTGGCCGGCCAGCCAGAAATCGGTCAGCCGCGACGCCACCTGTGCCGGGCCGAACATCGCCCCGATCGTCACCACCGTGGCGGCGCTCAATCCGCCGCGCTCCAGCATCGCCAGCCAATTCGAGGTGACCCCCGAAAGCAGGAAGGCATGCAGCGAAAACGCCGCGGCCAGCAGGATGAACGGCCATCCCTCCGGCCGCAGCAATGGCGCCGCCATGACGGTCGGGCCCGCCACCGCGGGCGGCGGCACCACCGCCACGGAGCGCGGCAGCGCGAAGGCATGCAGCGGGGCAATCACCAGGGCAAATACCGCGGCAAAAGCCAGATAGGTGCCCCGCCAGCCGAGATGCTCCAGCAGAAAATGCGTCGCCGGCCAGCCGACGGTGGAGGCGAAACCTCCGGCAAAGGTGACGAAGGTGATTTGCCGGCGCGCCGACGATCCGAAAATCCGCGCCAGCGTCGCGAAGGCCGGGTCGTACAGGGTCGACGACATCGCGGCGCCGAGCAGCAGCCAGCAGGCAAAGTAAAACCAAGGCTGGTCCGCCACCGGGAGCAGCGCGAGGCCGAGTGCGCCGGCTAGCGCCCCGGCCGACATCACGATATTGCCGCCGTAGCGATCGATCCAGCCGCAAACGGTGGGTGACAGGATTCCGGAGACAACGAGCCCGAGCGAAAATCCCGCCATGCAAAATGCCAGCGACCAGCCGTGCGCGGCCGCGACATGCGGCATGGTCAGCACCGGCGGATAGATCAGAATGCCCCAGGAGAGGATTTCCGTCAGTGCCAGAACCGCGACGCCGCGACCGGGTCCGCGGGCAATATCGCGCAGCCTATCAAGCCGTTTGAAGCGTAACGTTGGAGAATTCCCCGATCAGGCGCGAGGCGCGCAGCGGACATAGACCATGTTGCCGTAGCGGGTCGCGGCATCCTTGTCGAGGAAACGCGTGACCAGCACGCGCCCGTCGAACGACACGATCTCGCGGTCCTTTTCGCCGCCCGAGGGGCCCGGCGGACCGATAAAATTCTTGCCGCTCGAGCTGCCCTTGAGCCGCAGCTCCTGGGGTGTCGCCTCGTCGGCCAGATGCATCATGACCCCGCCCGACGCGCCGGCGCCGATCACATAAGGCTGCTTGCACTGGCCCCGGGCGGCGGCCTCGGTGCGGGCGCGATCATTGGGATTCTGGTAGGAGGCGAGGCCCCAGCGCCCGACGATTTCGTCGGCCCGGATCGAGGCCGGCATTTCCCGCTCGATCGGCGCGTCCTGCACGGCCGGCTGGGAAGACCCACCGAAGCCGCTAAACCCGCTGAATGAGCCGCACGCACCCAGCGAGATCGCCATGGCCGATACAAACCCCAGATTGGCGACCGTGCGCGCGCTGCGTGACATGCTCATAGCGTCCCCCGAACCAACATTTCTTCGACTGCGCCCGTTTCGCAGCCAAGCGTAAAACTCCTGTCGGAGCAATAACGTCTCGCTAACTACGCCAGGACCCCGGATATGGTTTCCAGATCATCCTATATTGGCCTCACCAAGGCCTTAACCCTCTTGCTTGACAGGAACCGCGTCTGGCCATATTCCGGGCGCGCGTTTAGCACTCCCTGAGCATGATTGCTAAGGGTAGCCCATCCAGGCGGTCCCGACATCCATCCCACATCCATTCGGCCATCGACCGCAAATTCAAGCTTCCAGACGAACCACGAGGAACTTCCATGTCCAAGACCAAATTTCGCCCGCTGCATGACCGCGTCGTGGTCAAGCGCCTCGATGCCGAAGAGAAGACCAAGGGCGGCATCATCATTCCGGACAGCGCCAAGGAAAAGCCCCAGGAGGGCCAGGTGGTCGCGGTCGGTCCCGGCGGCCGGGACGAAGCCGGCAAGCTGATCCCGATCGACATCAAGACCGGCGACCGGGTGCTGTTCGGCAAATGGTCGGGCACCGAGATCAAGCTCGATGGCGAGGAACTCCTGATCATGAAGGAATCCGACATCATGGGCGTACTGAACTAATCCAGAGCCGCTCGCTTTCCAACGTCGCGCCGGGGCAATCCGGCGCCGGCGACACGAGTTGCATCGACCGTATCGACCAATCAGGAGTTAAAATTCAATGGCAGCCAAGGACGTTAAATTCGCCGGAGACGCGCGTGACCGCATGTTGCGCGGGGTCGACATTCTCGCCAATGCGGTCAAGGTGACGCTCGGCCCCAAGGGCCGCAACGTCGTGATCGAAAAGAGCTTCGGCGCTCCCCGCATCACCAAGGACGGCGTCACCGTCGCCAAGGAAATCGAGCTCGAGGACAAGTTCGAGAATATGGGCGCGCAGATGCTGCGCGAAGTCGCCTCCAAGACCAACGTCACCGCCGGCGACGGCACCACCACCGCGACCGTGCTGGCCCAGGCGATCGTGCGCGAAGGCGCCAAGTCGGTCGCCGCCGGCATGAACCCGATGGACCTCAAGCGCGGCATCGAGATCGCCGTGCACGCCGTGGTCAGGGACATCGAGAAGCGCGCCAAGC
>JAQGJF010000649.1 GCA_028290765.1 Tardiphaga sp. | reverse complement strand
GTCGGGATCGCGCGACCAGAACACCAGCACGAACGGCTTGTTGCGTGCCTTGAACATCTGCAGCACCACCTTGGCGGCGACATCGGCGAAATAACCCTGCTGCGCCAGATTGGCGACGACGGTGCCCGGAGTTTTGGCGTCGCCGGCCTTGCTGTTGTCACCGCGCGACGGCGTCGCCAGCGGCAGATTGACCTTCGCCAGCGCCGCCTTCATCTCCTCGGACAGCGCCACGCCGCCTTTGCCGCCGGTCGAATCGTCGATCACCACGGAATGCAATCCGGCCGCGTCGGGCTTGTCGGTATGGTCGAACACCAGCGTCGGCCCGAGCTTGCCGATCGCCGCCGTCGAGAAACCTTTCTCGCGGGCCATCTTCAGGATGGTCTCCTCGTTCAGATAGTTGCCGCCGAAATGCTCGTCGACGTCGCGCAGCACGGGATCGTTTTCCAGGAACGGGACCACGGTGCCGTCGGCCGCCGCAACCGGGTAATTGGTGAAAATCGTGTTGCTGAAGGTTCCGGTGTCGCCGAGATGGTGACCGGTCGCCATGCCCGACGCGTTGGCCATGGTGAAGGTCGGGAACAGCGAATGCGGATTCTTGAAATTGACCCCCTTGTCCCGGATCTCGGCCATGGCCGGCGCGGTCTCCGGCGTCACTTTCAGCGCGCGCAACCCGTCCGGAACGAACAGAATGAGGTTGCGCGGGGTATTATTCTGCGCGAAAGCCGTAGTGGCGGACAGGACAACGAAACTGGCTGACAGAATTGCGACTGTGCGGCGCATCAAAGGTCTCCCCGGTAAGGCAAATTTCGGCCAATCAGCCGTTGCCTCTCTTTAGTTTTACTGTACGACAGAATTGTTACAGCCGGTTTTCGCGAGCCCGACCGCGAGGCTGGACCCACCCCACCGGTTGCAAGTAAATAGCACATGTTCAAACGAATTCTGATCGCCAATCGCGGCGAGATCGCCTGCCGGGTCATCAAGACTGCCCGGCGCATGGGGATCGAGACCGTCGCGGTCTATTCCGAAGCGGATCGTGACGCGCTTCATGTCGAAATGGCCGACGAGGCCGTCCTGATCGGGCCGCCGGCGGCCGCCGAAAGCTATCTCCTGATCGAGAAGATCGTGGAGGCCTGCCGCAAGACCGGTGCGGAGGCGGTACATCCGGGCGACGGATTTTTGTCCGAGCGCGAAGCGTTTCCGCGGGCGCTGGCGGAAGCCGGCATCGTCTTCATCGGTCCCAATCCCGGCGCCATCGCCGCGATGGGCGACAAGATCGAATCCAAGAAGGCCGCGGCGAAGGCCAAGGTCTCGACCGTGCCGGGCCATCTCGGCGTGATCGAGGACGAAAAGCACGCGGTCCAGATCGCCGACCAGATCGGCTATCCGGTGATGATCAAGGCTTCCGCCGGCGGCGGTGGCAAGGGCATGCGCGTCGCGCACTCGACCTCCGAAGTCGCCGAGGGTTTCGGCCTGGCCAAGGCCGAGGCGAAATCGTCGTTCGGCGACGACCGGGTGTTCATCGAGAAATTCATCGTCGATCCCCGCCACATCGAAATCCAGGTATTGGGCGACAAGCACGGCAACGTCATCTATCTCGGCGAGCGCGAATGCTCGATCCAGCGCCGCAATCAGAAGGTGATCGAGGAAGCGCCGTCGCCGCTGCTCGACGAGACCACGCGGCGCCGGATGGGCGAGCAGGCCGTGGCCTTGGCCAAGGCGGTGAATTACGATTCCGCCGGCACGGTCGAGTTCGTCGCCGGCCAGGACAAGAGCTTCTACTTCCTGGAGATGAACACGCGGCTGCAGGTCGAGCATCCGGTGACCGAGCTGATCACCGGCATCGATCTCGTCGAGCAGATGATCCGGGTCGCGGCCGGCGAGAAGCTGGCGCTGGCGCAGAAGGACGTGACGCTGCAGGGCTGGGCGGTCGAATCCCGGGTCTATGCCGAAGACCCGTTCCGCAATTTTCTGCCCTCGATCGGACGGCTGGTGAAATACCGTCCGCCGCAGGAGAGCAGCGCCGACGGCATCACGGTGCGCAACGACACCGGTGTGCAGGAAGGCGGCGAGATCTCGATCTATTACGATCCGATGATCGCCAAGCTCGTGACCCATGCGCCGTCGCGCGCCGCCGCCATCGAGGCCCAGGCCCATGCGCTGGATGCGTTCTATATCGACGGCATCAGGCACAACATTCCGTTCCTGTCGGCGCTGATGAATCATCCGCGCTGGCGCGAAGGCAATTTGTCCACCGGCTTCATTGCCGAGGAATTTCCGAAAGGGTTTGCCGCGCGAGCGCCCGAGGGCGAGATCGCGCGCCGGATCGCGGCGGTGGCGGCCGCCATCGACCATGTGCTGGGCGAGCGCAAGCGGCAGATCTCCGGCCAGATGATCGGCCGTCCGGTGCAGCGCGCGGGGCGCCGCGCGGTGTGGCTGGAGCAGCACGAGATCGCGCTCGATGTCGCGCGCGACGGCGAGGGCATCGTCGTGCGCTTCGTTGCCGCCGACGGCACCGCCGGCAATCCGCATCGGCTGATTTCGCCGTGGGTGCCGGGCGATCCGGTCTGGCAGGGCACCATCGACGGCCAGATCGTCGCGATGCAGGTCCGGCCGGTCGCCAATGGAATTCGGCTGGCGCATCAGGGCTTCGAGGTCGCGGTCAATGTCTTCACTGAAACCGAGGCCACAGCTGCCCGGCTGATGCCGGTCGGGGTCAAGGCCGATACCGGCAAGAAATTGCTGTGCCCGATGCCCGGCCTCGTGGTGTCGATCGCCGTGGCCGAAGGCCAGGAGGTCAAGGCCGGCGAAACCCTTGCCGTGGTCGAGGCCATGAAGATGCAGAACGTGTTGCGCGCCGAGCGCGACGGCACGGTGAAGAAGATTCACGCCATCGCCGGCTCGACGCTGGCGGTCGACGCGCTGATCCTCGAATTCGCCTGAAGCCAACATCAAAAGGACGACCCGATGACCTTCAGCAAACGCCGCGAAGCGCTGCGGGCCATCCTGTCGGGATCGCAATGCCTGCGTCCGGGTTCGGTGTATGACGCGATCTCGGTTCGCATCGCCGAGGATCTCGGTTTCGAACTCGGCATGTTCGGCGGTTCAGCCGCCTCGCTGACAGTACTGGGCGACCCCGACATCGCGCTGATCACCTTGAGCGAACTCGCCGAACAGATGCGGCGGATGTCGCGCGCCGGCGCGCTGCCGGTCATGGTCGATGCCGATCACGGCTACGGCAATGCGATGAACGTGCGGCGCACCGTCGAGGAACTGGAGGCGGCCGGCGCCGCCGGCCTGACCATCGAGGACACGCTGCTGCCGCAGGCCTTTGGCGAGGCCAAGACCCAGCTGATTTCGATCGAGGAGGGCACCGGCAAGGTCAAGGCCGCGCTCGACGCGCGACGCGATCCGTCGCTGGTGATCGTCGGCCGCACCGGCGCGGCCTCGGTGACATCGATCGACGATGCGATCGCGCGGGCCCGGGCCTACCAGGCCGTTGGCGTCGACGCGCTGTTCTTCACCGGCGTGAAGACCCGCGCCGACCTCGAGACCATCGCCGCCGCCACCACGCTGCCGATCGTTCTCGGCGGCCCGACCGAAGCGATGGCGGACTGGGAGTTTCTCGGCAAGCAGCGCGTGCGCATCGCGATCCAGGGCCATGCGCCGATTGCCGCCGCAACACAGGCGGTGTTCGACACGCTGAAGGCGATCCGCGAGGGCGCGCAGCCGAAGGATCTGAAGGCCCTTGCGTCGTCCGACCTGATGGACTGGATCACGCGCGCCGCGACCGTGAAACAGCGAGGCGCGGACTTTCTCGGGGCGAAGCGATAGATGAGCGACGAGGTCGTCCGCAGGGTTTTGGTCCAGGGCGTCGTGCAGGGCGTCGGCTACCGCGCCTGGGTCGAGCGCGGAGCCAACGCGCGGCATATCGAGGGCTGGGTGCGCAACCGCCGCGACGGCAGCGTCGAGGCGCTGTTTGCGGGACCTGCAGCGGTGGTGACGGAGATGATCGCTGCGTGCGGGCAGGGGCCGCGGATGGCCAAGGTGGAAGCCGTCGACGACCATCCGGATGTGGCCGATGCATTGAAAATGCGCTCGGCGGGCGAGCGCTTTTCCGTGCTGTCGACGATCTAGCGGATGGCGACGACCGCCCTTGTCGTGTTGCTGCTCGGTGCGTTCGGCGGAGGCTTCGTGTCCGGCCTGGCCGGTTTCGGAACCGCGCTGGTGGCGCTCGGCGTCTGGCTCTACGCGTTTCCGCCGTCGGTCGTGGTGCCGGTGGTCCTGATCTGCTCCATCGTCGGGCAAACCTCGACGCTTATAAGCTTCTGGCGACTGGTCGACTTCAGGCTGGTCTGGCCGTTCATCGTTGGCGGCCTCGCCGGTGTCGTGCCGGGGACGCTGCTGGTCGCCCACGCGGATCCGCGGATCTTCAAACTGAGCATCGGCGTGCTGCTGCTGGTGTTTCCGACGGCGCTCTATTTCAGCCGGCCGCTGGCGGTGACCTTCGGCGGCCGGGCGATGGACGCGCTGGTCGGGTTTGCCGGCGGCATCCTGGGCGGCCTTGCTGGTCTGTCCGGCCCACTGCCGACGCTGTGGGCGAGTGTACGGGGCTGGGGCAAGGACGAACGGCGCGGCGTTTTCCAGACCTTCAATGCGACCGTTCTCGCCGCCGCGCTATGCGTGCAGGCCGGCGCCGGCCTCGTGACCTGGGATGTGCTGCGGCTGGCCTTGTTCGCATTGCCGGGGACGCTGATCGGCGCCTGGCTCGGGGCGCGGGCCTACCGGGCGCTGAGCGACCGGAATTTCCGCGACGTCGTTCTCGGCCTGCTGTTTCTGTCGGGTGTCGGCCTGGTGTGGAGCGTGCTGGGCCCGCACTGAACCGGGGCGCACGGCGAGCGGCGAGGGACCAAAATCCGCCTCCATGCCCATTGACATCCGGCCGCTTCTGTCAGATATTTCTGTCATGACAGAAACAACAGCTAACAAGAAATTGCCCGCCGCCGTCGAGCGCTTCATCCTGCATTGGGGCGACATGGGCGACGAGTGGGGCGTCAACCGGTCGGTGAGCCAGATCCACGGTCTGCTCTATTTGTCCGAAGCCCCGATGACGGCCGACGACATCGCCGAGACGCTGGGCATGGCGCGGTCCAACGTCTCCAACTCCATCAAGGAACTGCTGTCCTGGAATCTGATCCGCCGCGTTCCCATCCTGGGCGACCGGCGCGATCACTTCGAGGCCGAAACCGACATCTGGGAGGTGGCGGCGCGGATCGCCGCCGGCCGCAAGGAGCGCGAGATCGATCCCGCCGTCGATGCGCTGCGCGCATGCGTCATCGATGCCGCCGACGATCCGATCATCAGCCCGGTGGCGAGCAAACGGTTGAGGGAAATGCTGGCTTTCACCGAATTGGTCGATCGCTGGTACGTGCAAATGCTCAACGTGCCGAGGCCGAGGTTGATCGCCTTGATCAAGCTCGGCGAGAAGATCGTCAGTTTCCTGCCGGTGGGGAAATCCAAGTAAGGCGCGAAATGGCGTAAGGCGCGACTTCAAGTAAGGCGCGACTTGCGTAAGGCGTGAGATTGCTGGAGCGCATTATGGCGTTACAAAGCAAGATCCTGAAAATTCCGCCGCCACCGAATTTCGATCAATCTCCTGATACCACCCTCGGCGACTTACGATTTCGGGCGCTGCTGCCCGGCGAAGATTGGGAGCGCCTGCCGCAGGCAACCCGACAACGGTTTTCGAAGCGCCTCGCCGGCGGCAGCACCGTCCTTTATACCGGCGAGGTCGTCGAGGTCGAATTCAGCCGGATCGGCTGGTGGCTGGCGCAGATCGCGCGATTGATCGGGGGGCCGCTGCCGACCGGTGCCGAGACCCGCGTTCCGGCCATCGTCACGGTGACTGAGGATGCCACGACCGGTGGCCAAGTCTGGACCCGGATCTACGCGCGCCGCAACGGCTTTCCCCAGGTCATTCACTCATCGAAGCGTTTCGCGGGGCCGACCGGTCTCGAGGAATATGTCGGGTTCGGCGTCGGCATGGCGCTGCGGATTGTCGTCGACGGCCGAGCCCTGCTGTTTTGCAGCGACAGCTACTTTCTGCAGCTCGGGTGGCTGAAGTTCTCGCTGCCGGCGTTCCTAACTCCCGGTGCTCTGACCGTCACCCATTCCGATCTCGGCAGCGGCGAATTCCGTTTCGCGCTCGAAATCGTTCATCCGCGCTTCGGCAGGCTGGTTCGCCAGTCCGCCGTGTTCAGGGAGGCAACCTCATGACGTCATCTTTTCTGTGGACCTTGATCGCCATTCAGGTCGCGATGGGTGCGTTCGACACCTTCTATCATCATGAACTGACCGAGCGGCTGGCGTGGCGTCCTTCGCAGCGCCATGAACTTCAACTGCACAGCGTGCGCAACATGCTCTACGCGCTGTTGTTCCTGACGCTCGGCTGGCTGGAGGTTCACGGCTTCTGGGCCATGATCCTGATCGCGGTTCTGGTCGTGGAAGTTGTCGTCACACTGCTGGATTTCGTCGAAGAGGACATGAGCCGGAAGCTTCCGGCAACCGAGCGCGTCAATCATACGTTGCTGGCGTTGAATTACGGGGCGATTCTGGTGCTGTTGCTGCCGGCCCTGATCGAATGGGCCGGCCGGCCCACCGCGATCAATACAGCTTATTATGGCGTCTGGAGCATCCTCGCCGCGGTCGCCGCGCTTGGCGCCGGCGTTGGCGGCGTGCGCGATGTCGCGGCATCGAGACGTCTGGCGCGATTGGGCAGCGCGCCTGTCAGCGGCCTCGTCAAGGACTTGCCCGGACGCCAGACCATCCTGGTCACCGGAGCGACGGGCTTCATCGGCAGCCGGCTGGTTCTGGCCCTTACCGACGCCGGTCACCAGGTCATCGCGCTGGTGCGAAATCCGGCCAAGAATCCGGCCAAGAATCCGGTCAAGGCGGACGCGCTGCGGCCGCCGATCACCTTGATCACCAGCCTCGAACAACTGCCGGCCGATGCCAGGATCGATGCCGTCGTGAATCTGGCCGGCGAGCCGATCGGCAACGGGTTGTGGACCGAGGCCAAGCGCCGCAAGATCATCGATTCCCGCATTGGCATGACCGACGATATCGTGCGGCTGATGGCACGCCTCGAACGCCGGCCGGCCGTGCTGGTCAATGGTTCGGCAATCGGGTGGTATGGCCTTTGGCAGGATCAGCCCTTGACCGAGTCCGCCAAGTCACATCCGAGCTTCAGCCATGAATTGAGCGACGCGTGGGAGAAGGCGGCGGGCCGCGCCGCGGAGCACGGCGTCAGGGTGGTTTGTCTGCGCATCGGGCTGGTGGTCGGGACCGACGGTGGATTGCTGACGCGGATGCTGACGCCGTTCGAATACGGTCTTGGCGGTCCGATGGGATCGGGCAAGCAGTGGATGTCCTGGATCGAACGCGACGATCTGATTCGCCTGATCGCCCATGCCCTCGCCAGGTCCGACCTCTCGGGCCCGATCAATGCGACCGCGCCGATACCGGTGACCAACCGGAAATTCACCGAAGAGCTCGGCCGGCGGCTGCAGCGGCCGGCGATATTCCGTATTCCGGCGGCCTTGCTCCATCATGTGGCCGGCGATTTCGCCGACGAGCTCCTGTTGGGTGGGCAGCGTGTCATCCCCAACAAGGCGTTGAGCAGTGGCTTCGTGTTTCGCCACGAAACCCTGCGCAGTGCCTTCGAGGCCATCCTGTAAGCAGCGCCTCCGCCGCAGGCCTGCTCAGGTGGCCGTCTCCGGCAGCCGCAGTTCCGAGGCGCCAAATACCTCCTCGAAGGCCTGCCGGAGCGCGATGTCCAGATCGGTCATGGTCACCGGCAATCCGAGATCGACCAGGCTGGTGACGCCATAACGCGGGTCGACGACCCCGCAGGGCACGATCGCCGAGAAATGGTCGAGCGCGGGCTCCACATTGATGGAAATCCCGTGAAACGACACCCAGCGCCGCAACCGCACGCCGATGGCGGCGATCTTGTCCTCGTAGCAGTCACCCTTGTCGGGGCGCGCGACCCAGACCCCGACGCGGTCCTCGCGGCGCTCGGCCCCGATGTTGAAGGCGGCCAGCGTGCGGATGATCCATTGCTCCAGGCTCGCCACATAGGCCCGGACGTCCGGCTGCCGCCGCTTCAGGTCGAGCATCACATAGGCCACGCGCTGGCCGGGGCCGTGATAGGTCAATTGCCCGCCGCGGCCGGTCTCGAACACCGGGAATCGCGCTTCCAGCAGGTCCTGGGTCTTGCCGCTGGTCCCGGAGGTGTAGAGCGGGGGGTGTTCCAGCAGCCACACCAGTTCGGGGGCCCCGTCGGCCGCGATGGCCGCGGCGCGCGATTCCATCGCCGCCACCGCCTCCGGATAGGGAATCGGGGCCTCGGAAACCTGCCATTCGACCGCCGGGGAGCCGGCGGCCAGGGCAAAGGGCTTTAAATCGAGGGTCTGGCGGCCGTTAACCATTCGCTAACCGTAACGTGGTGGTGTCCAAACAGTGCAATTTTGCATCTGTGCATGCGGGTCCCCAGTGCCAACCCTAGATAAAGTTACCGTCGATCTCATGGTGGTTCTCGGAACCACCTCCATGCCCGTCCACCAGGTGATGCGGCTGAGCCGTGGCGCCATCATCGAGCTGGACGCTACCGAGCAGGACGAGGTCAAGATCCTCGCCAACAACCTGCCGATCGCCTCGGGCGTGGTGGCCGTCAACCGCAACCGCATTGCGGTCGAAGTCAAGCAAATGTTGCCCCGGACACCCGGTCAAAGGTAATTCGCGCAAGCCCTTGCGTCTCCGATCAGGCGGGCCTTGTCCCTCCATGATTGATTTGTTACATGGCGCCGTGATCC
>JAQGJF010000642.1 GCA_028290765.1 Tardiphaga sp. | reverse complement strand
ACGCTGATCAGGATCACCAGCGGGTCGCGCAGACTCTCGAACTGCGCCGCCAGCACCAGGAAGATGATGATGATCGCGAAGCCGAGGGTGATCAGGATCTGGTTGCCTTCCTGCACATATTGTCGGGAATCGGCCAGAAAGTCGTGGCTGAATCCGGCCGGCAGCTTCTTCGCCTCAGCCTCAAGGAAGTCCACCGCCTGCCCGACCGTCACGCCCGGCATCGGCACCGCGGAAAAGGTCGATGAGTTGAGCTGATTGTAATGCGTCAGCGAGTTCGGATCGGTACCGGTCTCGATCGACACGATGGTCGACAGCGGCACCAATTGTCCGGTGTTGGTCGGCACATAGTAACCGCCGAGCGATTCCGGCGACAGACGCAGGTCACGCGGCACCTGCGGAATCACCTGATACGACCGACCTTCGAGATTGAAACGGTTGACGTAGTTTCCGCCGAGCAGCGTTGCCAGCGTGCTGCCGACCTGCGCCATGTTGATTCCAAGGTCGCTCGCCTTCGAACGGTCGATGTTGACGCGGACCACCGGCTGGTTGAAGTCGAGGTCGCTGTCGGAGACGATGAACAGGCCGCTCTTGCGCGCGGCAGCCTTCAGTCTCCCCATCTGCTCATAGACGGCCTGGAAGCCGGAGGTCGAATTGATCACCATCTGCACGGGCAAGCCGCCCGGCCCGCCCGGCAGCGGCGGCAGATTGAAGGCGAAGGCGTTGACGCCCTCGATCTTCGAGAGCTGGGCCTGCACCAGCGGTTTCAGCTTGGTCGATGAACGGGTGCGCTCATCCCACGGCTTCAGCAGCATGCCGGCGATGCCGCCCTGCGGACCGTTGATGCCGTTCAGGACGAAGCGAAGGTCGGTTTCCGGAAAGCCGGCGAACGCCTTGTCGAGCTTCTCGCCGTAGAAATCCGTATAGTCGATGTTGGCGTATTTGGGCGCCTTGGTTACCGCGAACACGATGCCCTGGTCTTCCTCGGGCGCGAGCTCGCTCGGCGTGTGCATCCACAAGAACCCGACGAGCCCCAGCATCGTCAGCGCGAACAGCCCGGTGATCGGACGATAGTCGAGCGAACGGTCGAGCCGCCGGCCATACCAGCGCGTCATCGCGCCGAACACCCGGTTGACGAGCTTGGCGAAGCGCCCTTCTTCCGTGTTCTTGAGCAAAATCGAGCACATCATCGGCGACAGCGTCAGCGCAATCACGCCGGACACGATCACGGAACCCGCAAGCGTAAAGGCGAATTCACGGAACAGCGAACCGGTGAGGCCACCCAGGAATCCGATCGGCGCGTAAACGGCCGCCAGCGTGATCGTCATCGAAATGACGGGACCGACGATCTCGCGCGCGCCCTGCAGCGACGCCTGTACCGGCGATTTGCCCTCTTCAAGGTGGCGGTGGATATTCTCCACCACCACGATGGCGTCGTCGACCACAAGTCCGATCGCCAGCACCATCGCCAGCAGCGTCAGCAGGTTGATGCTGAAGCCCATCGCCAGCATCAGGCTGCAGACACCGATCAGCGACAGTGGAATCGTCACGACGGGAATGACGACCGAACGGAACGACGCCAGGAACAGGAAGATGACGACCACGACGATGAGCACGGCTTCGCCCAGCGTCTTCTCGACCTCGTCGATCGACGACTGGATGAACTTGGTGGAATCGTAGGCCACCTTCATCTTCATCGACGGCGGCAGGTTGCGCTCGAGTTCGGGAAACAGGGCGCGAACGCCCTTGACCAGCGTCAGCGGATTACCCTGCGGCGTCGCCTGGACGCCGATGAAAACCGCGTGCTCGCCGTTGAACGCAACACTCGCGTCGGTGCTTTGCGCCGCCAGTTCGACGGTAGCGACATCCTCGATCCGGACGAAACCGCCGTCCTTGGACTTGACGATCATGCGCTTGAACTGGTCGAGATTCCGCAGGTCGGTATTGGTCGAGACGTTGGAAACGATGAAGTAGCCCTTGGCCTGGCCGGCAGCGGCCTGGAAGTTGTTGGCGGAGATCGCCGCCGAGACATCGCTCGGCGATACGCCACGGCCCGCCATCCTGACCGGATCGAGCCACAGCCGCATCGCAAACGTCTGCCCGCCGAGAATGTCGGCCGATGCCACGCCATCGACCGTGGACAGCACCGGCTGCACCACGCGTGTCAGATAGTCCGAGATCGCGGAGGCCGAGAGTTCCTCGCTGGAGAAGCCGAGATACATCACGGCGGTGGTCGCGCCGGTGGTCTTGGTGACGATCGGGTCGTTGGATTCCTTCGGGATCAGATATTTGACCGAATTCACCTTGGCGAGGACTTCGGTCAGCGCCTGGTTCGGGTCAAAGTTCAACTTGATGAAAACCTGGATCGTGCTGGTGCCCTGCACCGACGACGAGGTGATGTAGTCGACGCCTTCGGCGGAGGCCACCGCCTGTTCGATCGGCGTCGTGATGAACCCTTGAATCAAATTCGCCGACGCGCCGGGATACACCGTCGTCACGTTGACCACTGTATTCGACAGCTTCGGATATTGCCGGATCGGCAATACGCTTGCAGCCCGCAGGCCGAGCAGCAGGATCAACAGGCTGACGACGACCGACAAAACCGGGCGCTTGATGAAAATATCAGTTAAGGCCATCGCTGATTATCCCGGTAAGTTCAAACATAGGGGCGTGGTCGCAAGACCACCGCCTGAATTGCTGGAAACGCGACCGCTTCGGGTCGCGCCACATTTTAGCAGCGTCAGTAGCGCGGCGGCTTCGCCGGAATCTCCGGCGTCGGATCGGTCGAGATCGTCACCGCCGATCCCGGTTGCAACTTGAGCTGTCCCACCGCAACGACACGATCGCCGGCCTTCAAACCTTTGAGGATTTCAGCACGCCCGCTAATGCGATTACCGGCCTGCACGAAGGTGCGCTCCACGGTCAGGCTGGTCTTGCCGTCTTCCTCTTTCTTCTCCTTGAGGAGATAGACCGAGTCGCCATAGAGCGTGTAATCGACCGCGGTTTCGGGAACGGTGACGACCGGCGGCTTGTCCGGCAGCACCACCGTGGTGGTCGTGAACATGCCCGGCTTGAGAATGCGATCCGGGTTGGCGATCGTGGCCTGAACGCGGATGTTACGCGTGTCGGTGGCGATCTGCGGCTCGATGGTGGTGATCTTGCCCTCGAACGGGCGGCCCGGATAGGCATCGACCGCGATACGAACGGTCTGGCCGACCTTGAGTGCGGCGCTGTCCTTCTCCGTCACGGTGAAGTTGGCATACAGCTGCGACAGGTCGGTCAGCGAGACGATCTGCGTCCCGGCCGTCAGATACTGACCGACTTCGACCTTGCGAACGCCGAGTTCGCCGTCGAAGGGCGCCCGCACCTGCTTCTGCGAGATGATGGCCTGGGTCTTGGCGATGCCGGCATTGGCCTGATCGAACGCCGATTGGGCCTGGTCGACGGTCGCCTGCGGCCCGAATTGACGGCTGGCCAATTGCTTGGCGCGCTCGAGCGAGAGCTGTGCCATCGTCGCCTGAGCCTTGAAGCTGGCGAGGTCGGCCTGCTCGGGACCATCGAACAATTGCAGCAGCGGTGTCCCTTCCTTTACGCTCGAACCAGCGCTGAACATGATCTCGGTAATGCGTCCGTTCAAATCCGAGGTGACATTGACCTGATGCACGGCAGCGAGATCGCCGACCGCGCTCAACAGGTTCGGAATGGTTTCGGACTTCGCCTCGGCAATGTTGACGCTCGACGGCGGCGGCTTGTTGTTGGCGAAGAACTGCGCGATCATCTTGCCGCGGAAGGAGTTGAACCAGACTAGGCCCCCGACCAGCAGCGCCAGCAGCAACCCGACAAGGATGAACCAGCGGACCATGCGTATCGGCCGCGTGCGCGGCTTCTCGCTGATCGCTCTCGCCGAGCTGTTGGCTTCCGTCGTGATGGTCATGTCATGCACTTTCTGCAGTTATCGCTGGCTTGAGATTCGGCGATAGTTCGCGATCCAGATAAGAGGCAATTGCCGTTTGATTGAGGCCAATTCCGCGCAGAATGAATTCGCAAATCTGACGTTCGAGATCGGCGGAGTTGGCATAATCGAGACATGGCACGGCGGGCAACCTCGCCAGCGCCGCCATCAGCACGGTGTGATGGGCGAACCAGAAAAGATTCAGCGGCTCGCGCCCGACCTTCGAGGCGTCGCCCGCTGCCACCGCCCGCTCCAGCGACGTCGTGAACACCGGCCCGATCAAATCGCCGACTTTTTCGAACAGCAGCCGCGCGAACTCGCCGTCGTCGAGATGGCTGGAAACCATCAGCCGCAGGCGCTGGGCCTCCTCCTGGTCGGGGGCATCCGACACATGGAGGAAATGCCCGACCATGCCGCGGACCAGAATCACCAGCGTCTCGGTCGACGGCTCCAGCCCCAGCAACTCGTGCAGCGCCGGATCGGCTTCGCATTCTTCGGCGAGGATCTCCGCGTATAACGCCGACTTGGTCGGGAAATGCTTGAACAGCAGCCCTTCCGAAATCGAGGCGGCGGCAGCGACACTTTTGGTCGTGGTGCCGGCAAATCCGTTGCGGGCAAAGCATCGCTTCGCCGCGCTCAGGATCAGTTCCCGCCGCAAATCGCTGGTCATCCGCAGAGTGCTCATGTTCGTGAGTAAGCACTCACCTCGGAAAATGTCAAGGAACTTGCTGCAACGCACTGGGCCGTTTCGGCTCAGATCGGCTGGAATCCGAGGCTCTGGCGGATCCGGTTCACCAGGAAAGTACCGTCGCGATTGGCCAATACGCGCTCCAGATTGGCCGGATCGATCTTGACGCTGGCCAACCGGGGCCCGCCGGTAACCCCGTGAACCGACAACGCAAAAGCCTCGATCTCGGCCATGGTGGCGAGATGGCTGGCATCCGGAATCCCGCAGGATCTGGCGACGCCGGCGAAATCGACGGTTCCGGCGGTATGGCTCGCCTGCCCGCCGGTCTCGCCGTAGACCTCATTGTCCAGCACGACGATGCTGAGGTTCGCCGGTCTTTGCAGGCCAACGGTGGCGAGGCTTCCCATCCCCATCAGCAGTTCCCCGTCGCCGGTAATTACCAGCACCGGGACGTCGGGCTGCGCCAGCGCCACCCCAAGCCCGATCATCACCGCGCCTCCCATGGCGCCCCACAAATAGAAATTGCGGTCGTGGTCGCCGGCGGCGGCCATGTCGTAGGTCGAGGCGCCGAGCCCGCCGACCACGATGGCATTTTGGCGCGCCGCCAGCAGCGCGGACACCACCCGGCGCCGCTGCAGAAGGTTAGTTTGGCTCATTGCCGGCCTTTACGAAAACCTTGCTGCCGATCAGGCGCTGCGAAAGCAGAACGGCGGTCGCCGTGCAGGCGTTGTAGACCTGCGAGGCCGCGGCCTCGACGACGTCGCGCACTTCCGCCGGCGCACTGGCCCGCAGCACCCGGACGCCGCACAGTTCGAACACGCCTTGCGTGGTCGACCCCATCGGCACCTGCCAGGGATTGAATTCGCCCCATTCGCCGCGCATCGTCACCAGGGTCAGGAACGGAAAGCGAAGAACCTGCGTCAACGACAGCATGTTCACGCAATTGCCGACGCCGCTTGACTGCATCAGCAGCACGCCGCGCTGGCCACCGGCCCAGGCGCCGGCGAGCAGCGCCACGCCCTCTTCTTCCGTCGTCAACGGCACCGCGCGCATCGTGGCAGCCGCCAACACCCGCTCGATCAGTTGCGAATGGCCGGCATCCGGCACATAGGCGACCTGACGGACATCGAACCGCTGCAGGATCTGGAAGATGTCTTCAGGCCAGGAGGGGGCGACCTGTTCGGGGACGCTGTCCGCTCGCGCGTGCATGTGGATGTCCGGTCGATCAACGGGATGATTTGTGGTTTAGACTGTAAACGCCGCCGCGGTTTCGGAAAGAGCCAAAACGACATATCTGGCACCAGGGAGACAATGACAGCATGAACGCAATTTCGCGCGACCTGGCAGCGGATTTCAATATCGAGAAGCTGACGGCGGAGTTCTACGCGGATCCGTACCCGACCTATCGTGCACTGCGGGAGCACGAGCCGGTCAAGCGGATGCCGAACGGCGGCTATTTCCTGACCCGCTATGACGACCTGGCCGGTATCTACAAGAACACAAAACTGTTCTCCTCCGACAAGAAGCGCGAGTTCGCGCCGAAATACGGCGACTCGCTGCTGTATGAGCACCACACCACCAGTCTTGTTTTTAACGACCCTCCCGCCCACACAAGGGTGCGTCGGCTGATCATGGGAGCGCTGTCGCCCCGCGCCATTGCCGAGATGGAGCCGGACCTGATCGCGCTGGTCGACCGGCTGCTGGACGCCGTCGCGGCCAAAGGCAAGATCGACCTGATCGAAGACTTTGCCGCGGCGATCCCGATCCAGGTGATCGGCAACCTGCTCGACGTGCCGATGGCGGAGCGCGACCCGCTGCGCGATTGGTCGCTGGCGATACTGGGCGCGCTCGAACCGGTGATCGGTCCCGACGCCTTTGCCCGCGGCAACGATGCCGTGCGGGATTTTCTCAGCTATCTCGAAATCCTGGTCGAACGGCGGCGCGGCAATCCCGGCAATCCCGAGCGTGACGTGCTGACGCGATTGATCCAGGGTGAAGACAATGGCGAACGGCTGACCGCGAAAGAGTTGCTGCACAATTGCATTTTTCTGCTCAACGCCGGCCACGAAACCACCACCAATCTGATCGGCAATGCCTTGGTCGCGCTGTCGGGGAATCCCGGACAGAAGACGCGATTGATCGACAATCCCGGACTGATCAAGACCGCGGTCGAGGAAATTCTTCGGTTCGAGAGTTCGAACCAGCTCGGCAACCGCATCACGACCGAAGCGATCGAGGTCGGCGGCATCGCCCTGCCCGCGAACACATCGGTGACACTGTGCATCGGCGCCGCCAACCGCGATCCGGCGCAATTCGAAAACCCCGAAACGCTCGATATCGGCCGCACGCCCAACCGGCACCTCGCCTTCGGCACCGGCGCCCATCAATGCGCCGGCATGGCGCTGGCGCGTCTCGAAGGCGCCATTGCGATCTCGCGGTTTCTGGCGCGGTTTCCCGGTTACGAGTTGGCAGCGCCGCCGGTTCGCGGCGGCCGGGTGCGGTTTCGTGGATTTTTGAACGTTCCGTGCGTGGTCGGCGACTAAGATGAAGTCGCCAACTCTTTTAGATGTTACCAATGATCAGGCCGTGGTTTCCAACCCAATTTTCGGAGATCAAGGCGATCGCAT
>JAQGJF010000619.1 GCA_028290765.1 Tardiphaga sp. | reverse complement strand
TCACCGGCCAGTTCTGCATCGACGACAAGGTGCTATACAACAGCGGCGTGCGCGATTTCGAGCCCTACCGCGTCGATCCGTCGGTATCCCTGATGTCGGATTTCTTCGTGCCGGACGATGACGTGGCCCCGCCGGGCGTCAGCGTCAAGCCGCTGCCTTCGGTCGAAGGGGTTCAGAAGTCGACTTAACGACCCACCGTATATGGCCCGCCCTTTTCGAGTGCGCGGGCATAGGCCGGGCGGGCGTGAATCCGCGCCAGGAACGCCATCGCCTTCGGATGCCCCTGGTCGAGCCCGGCGCGCGCCGCCGCGGCCTCTAACGGAAAGCTCATCTGGATGTCGGCGGCGGTGAATTCCTGGCCGGCGAACCACTCGCTTTTCGCAAGTTCGCTTTCCCAGAACGCCATGTGCTGCTTGAGCTGCGGATTGACCAGCGTGAACAGCGCTCCGTTGGTGACCTTGCGCACCAGCGGACGCAGCAGCGCCGGCGACCGCTTCGGCATCAGCGTGAACAGCAGCTTCAACAGCAGCGGCGGCATCGCCGAGCCTTCCGCATAATGTAGCCAGTAGGTATAGCGCAGCCGCTCCGGTGTCTTCGGCGGCGGAACGAGCCGGCCCTCGCCATAGGTGTCGATGATGTATTCGGCGATCGCGCCGGACTCGGCGATGGTATTGCCGTTGTCGGTGATGACGGGCGATTTGCCGAGCGGATGAATGGCGCGCAGCTCCGGCGGCGCCAGCATGTTCGATTGCCGCTGATAGCGCACAATCTCGTACGGCACGCCGAGTTCTTCGAGCAGCCACAATACGCGCTGGGAACGCGAATTATTGAGATGATGGACGGTGAGCATGGGTTCCCTCGCGCCGGAGCAGTCCCCCCGTGGTGCCAGCGGCACCGGGGAATGTCGAGACAAGCGAGCATCCATATTTTACCCGGGTCTTATTGACAGGTTATATTTACCCGGATACAAATACGGCCTCTAGCAAGGATTTGCCCAATGAGTCAGGCCCCCGCTCAATTTACCGCTTTCGAAGGCGAGCAGCGGCTCGTCTCCGGTTCGCTGGCCGATGTCGCCCTTGCCGTCAAAAAGACGGCCGACGCCGATTTGACCGCGACCATCGTGATCTTCAACGATTCGACAGGGCGGACTCTCGATCTCAACCTCCGCGGCACCAGCAGCGAAATCCTCAAGCGCCTGCCGCCGACGACCGTATCCTCCGATCCGCCGCCGGCGGATCCGTCCGCAAGCGAGCCGCGCGGACGCGGCCGACCCAGATTAGGCGTGGTCGCGCGCGAAGTGACCTTGCTGCCGCGACATTGGGACTGGCTCGGTACGCAGCCGGGCGGCGCGTCCGTGGCGTTGCGCAAACTGGTTGAACAAGCGCGCCGCGCCCGCGGCGACAAGGACCGCAGCGACGCCGCGCGCGACGCTGCCTATCATTTCCTGGCGGTGATGGCGGGCAATCTGCCGGGTTTCGAAGAGGCCGCGCGGGCGTTGTTCGCCGGCGATCGCGGCCGGTTTGCCGGCCTGATCGCCGCGTGGCCGGTCGACATCCGAGACCACGCCGTCAAGCTCGCGTTCGGCGATCTCACCGAACCGCCGGCCTGATCGTCACGACGTCGTCCTACACATCATCGAACGCCCGTCGCCGCGGCGATCCATCCGGCCTTTGTCTTCAAGGAAATCTCCGTGTCCGCTCCCAGACCTCTTTGGCAGACCTTTCTCGCCTTTCTCGCGCCGATGATGCTGAGCAACCTGCTGCAATCATTGTCCGGCACCATCAACAGCATCTATCTCGGCCAGATGATCGGGGTCGATGCGCTGGCCGCCGCGTCGGCGTTCTTTCCGATGATGTTCCTTATTATCGCCTTTGGTATCGGGATGAGCTCCGGCGCCAGCGTGCTGATCGGCCAGGCCTGGGGCGCCGGCGAGCGCGACACCGTCAAGGCCGTGGCCGGCACCACGCTCGCGGTCACGCTGCTGCTGTCGGCCCTTGTCGCCGTGT
Organism: Tardiphaga sp.; assembly: GCA_028290765.1. The sequence continues at coordinate 7,005 of JAQGJF010000619.1, read as the reverse complement.
CCGGCGGTCTGCTGAGCCGTCCCTTGATGATCGCGTTGGCGACACCCGCCGATATCCTCGACCAGGCCGACGCCTATGCCCGCGCCATGATGCTGATGATGCCGCTGATCTTCGTTTTCATCCTGATGACGTCGCTGACGCGCGGCGTCGGCGATACCGTCACGCCGCTGCTAGCGCTGGCGCTGTCCACCATCCTCGGCCTCACCATCACGCCGGCGTTGATCCAGGGCTGGTTCGGCCTGCCCAGATCGGGCGTTGCCAGCGCCGCCTGGGCGTCGGCGGGATCCACCGCGCTCACGCTCGTGTGGCTCGCGGCCTATCTGCGCCGCAAGAACCATCCGCTGGCGCCGGACATGGTATTTCTTCGCGCCATCCGGTTGGACGGCGTGCTTCTGCGCAAGATTCTGCGGATCGGCATTCCCACCGCGCTCGGCATGATCGTGATGTCGCTGGCCGAACTGGTGCTGCTCGGCCTCGTCAACGGCTTCGGCTCCAACGCCACCGCGGCCTATGGCGCCGTCAACCAGGTGTTGAGCTACACCCGGTTTCCGGCGCTGTCGATTTCGATCGCGGTGTCGATTTTCGGTGCCCAGGCCATCGGCGCCGGCAATACCGACCGGCTCGGCGCCATCGTGCGCACCGGATTGCTGATGAATCTCGTCCTGACCGGCACCCTGGTGGCGCTGGGCTATCTGTTCGCGCGCCCGATCATGGGTCTTTTCATTACAGATCCGGCCGTACTCGAGCTTTCGCTGCGTCTGCTCCACATCGTGTTGTGGAGTTCGGTGGCGTTCGGCATGGCGACGACCTTCTCCGGCATGATGCGGGCCAGCGGCACCGTGTTCGCCCCGCTGGGCTTGTCGATTGTCGCCATTGCCCTCATCGAGATCCCCTCCGCTATCGTGCTGAGCCACGTCATCGGGATCGAGGGCGTCTGGGCCGCCTATCCGATCTGCTTCTGCGCCATGTTCCTTTTGCAGATGAGCTATTACGTGCTGGTCTGGCGCAAGCGGAAGGTGCAGCGCCTGATCTGACGGGGTGTCTCGGTCTATCAAAGTATTATGATCGTCATCAAAACAGTGGACGCCCGCCGGCCGGCGCGCCACAATGGCCCGGTAAAATCCTCAAATACCAATCATGGGAGGCAGCTTTGAACCGGACGTCCCCGCAATTCCTGTTCGATTTCGGCAGCCCCAATGCGTTTCTCAGCCATGAGGCGATTCCGGCGATCGAGGCGCGGACTGGCGCCAAATTCGACTATGTGCCGGTGCTGCTGGGCGGCATCTTCCAGGCCACCAACAACAAATCCCCCGCCGAAACGCTGGCGGGCGTCAAGAACAAGCGCGAATTTCACGACATCGAAACCCAGCGCTTCGTCCAGCGCTTTCACGTCAAGCCCTTCGTGATGAACCCGTTTTTCCCGGTCAACACGCTGCATCTGATGCGCTGCGCCATCGCGGCCCAGCTCGAAGGCGTGTTCGAAAAATATGTCGACGCCGCGTTTCACCACATGTGGGCGGAACCGAAGAAGATGGACGACCCGGCAGTGGCGCAGAAAGCGTTCGGCGAATCCGGGTTGGACGGCGCCCGATTGTTCGCCCGCGCCCAGGACGCCGACGTCAAGGGCCGCCTGATCGAAAACACCCAGTCGGCGGTCGAGCGCGGCGCGTTCGGCTCGCCGACCTTCTTCGTCGGCCAGGAAATGTTTTTCGGCAAGGAACAATTGCGCGAGGTCGAGGAATTGATCGCGGGCAAATAACCCCTAACCTACAGCCGGGAGAGTACCCTTGGAAAAGCGAAACGCCACTGTCGCGGTGATCGGCGCCGGCGATTACATCGGCTCCGAGATCGCAAAAAAATTCGCCGCCGAAGGATTTACGGTGTTCGCGGGCCGGCGCGACGGCGCCAAGCTCGAGCCGCTGGTGAAGGATGTCGAAGCTTCGGGCGGAAGCATTGTCGCGCGCTCGCTGGATGCGCGAAAGGAAGACGAAGTCGCCGCGTTTCTCAATGACGCCGACCAGCATGCCCCGCTCGAGATCTGCATCTTCAATGTCGGCGCCAACGTCAATTTTCCGATCCTGGAAACCACCGACCGCGTCTTCCGCAAGGTGTGGGAAATGGCCTGCTGGGCCGGCTTCCTCGCCGGCCGCGAATCGGCCCGGCTGATGCTGCCGCGCGGCCGCGGCAACATCTTTTTCACCGGGGCCACCGCGAGCCTGCGCGGCGGCAGCGGTTTTACCGCCTTCGCCAGCGCCAAGTTCGGATTGCGCGCGGTGGCGCAGTCGATGGCGCGGGAACTCGGGCCGAAGAACATCCACGTGGCGCATCTGATCATCGATTCGGGGGTCGACACCGCCTGGGTCCGCGAACGCAGGGAGCAACTCTGGGGCAAGGAGGCGCTCGATAATCCCGACCTGCTGATGCCGCCGGCGTCGGTCGCCGCATCCTATTGGCAGCTCTACCAACAGCCGCGCAGCGCCTGGACTTTCGAGCTCGAGATTCGCCCGTTCGGCGAAAAGTGGTAAAGAGGGCGAGTAGCGAATAGGGAATAGCGAGTAGAGGTCTTCCTGCTCGCTACTCGCTACTCGCCACTCGCCACTCGCTGTTCGCCATTCCACTTTCCCCAAACACAAAACCAACAACAAAAGGAACTAACCCCATGCGTGTTCTCGTGGTCGGTGCCGGTGCGATCGGCGGCTATTTCGGCGGCCGGATGCTTCAGGCTGGGCGCGACATCACCTTCCTGGTCCGGCCGCGGCGCGCGGCTGAACTGGCCAGCGAGGGCCTCGTCATCAAGAGCCCGCTCGGTGACGTGACGCTGAAAAATCCGCCGACCGTACAGGCCGGCAAATTCGACGAAAAATTCGACGTCGTGCTGCTCAGCTGCAAGGCGTTCGACCTCGATGACGCCATCGCCTCCTTCGCGCCGGCGGTCGGACCGCGGACGGCCATCATTCCGCTGCTCAACGGCATGCGGCACCTCGACGTGCTCGAGCAGAAATTCGGCGCCGGCTGCGTGCTCGGCGGCCAATGCGCCATCGCGGTGACGCTCGACGAACACCGCCATGTCGTGCAGCTCGCGCCGATGCAGTCGCTGGGTTTCGGCGAACGCGACGGCAAGATGACCGACCGGGTTGGCGCCATTGCAGAGACTTTTGCGAGCGGCAATTTCGGAGCGCAGGCCAGCGACCACATCCTGCACGACATGTGGGAGAAATGGATTTTCCTGGCGACGCTGGCGGCGTCGACCAGCGTCATGCGCGCGCCGGTCGGACACATCCTGGCGGCGCCAGGCGGTCGGGAGTTCATCCTGGGCGTCAGGGACGAATGCAGCTCGGTGGCAACCGCCGCCGGCTACGCACCGCGCGAAGCGTTCCTGACCCGCACCCATGGCATGCTGACCACGGAAGGCTCCTCGCTCACCGCTTCGATGTATCGTGACATCAAGGTCGGCGCACCGATCGAGGCGGACCAGATCGTCGGCGACCTGATCGCCCGCGCCGACGCAGCCAAGGCGCCGGTGCCGAGACTGCGTGTCGTCTACACCCATCTCAAAGCCTATGAGCTGCAGCGCGCGCAGGCCTGAAAACAGCGACTTCGATTCGAGAGGCGTCGGCGGCAACGCCAACGCCTCTGCGTTGTCAGCAGCAACAGCACAACGTCAGCCTGGAGCTGCGCCTTGCGTGGCGAGATAGACGGCATAGAGCGACTGGCTCGCGGCCATGAACAGGCGGTTGCGCTTGGGGCCGCCGAAGCAGATGTTGCCGCACACTTCGGGCAGCCGGATGCGGCCGATGAGCTGGCCCGCCGGCGACCACACCGTCACGCCATTGTAGCCGACATGGCGGCCGGCATTGCTGGATAGCCAGACATTGCCGTTGACATCGCAGCGCACGCCGTCCGGTCCGCAGTTCACGCCATCGATCATGCAATCGCTGAAGCGCTTCTGGTTGGTGAGCTTGTTGTCGGCGCCGACATCGAACACATACACGTCGCCTTTGCCGCCCGGACCGGTATCGCCGGGACCCTTCCCGGTGCTGGCGACATAGAGCTTTTTGTAGTCGGGCGAGAAGGCGAGGCCATTGGGATCCGGCACCTGGTCCTCGCTGACCACGAGGTCGATGCGGCCTGAGGGATCGATGCGGTAGCAGTTGGTCGGCAGTTCGCGCTTGCCCGGCACGAACCCAGCCGGCTGGCCGATCCGCGGGTTGAGCTTGCCGCCGGGATTGCTGGCGCCACCTGCGACGTCCGGCTCGCCCTCATAGAGCTGACCGCCATAGGGCGGGTCGGTGAACCAGTAGCTGCCATCCGGATGAGGGACGACATCATTCGGCGAGTTCAATTTCTTGCCGCCGAAGGCATCGGCGAGAACGGTGGCGGTGCCGTCGTTTTCGTAACGCGTGACGCGGCGCGTGAGATGTTCGCAGGAGAGCTGGCGGCCCTGGAAATCGAATGAGTTACCATTGCTGTTGTTGGACGGCGAGCGGAACACGCTGACATGGCCGTCGTCCTCCGACCACCGCATCTGACGGTTGTTGGGAATATCGCTCCAGAGCAGATAGCGGCCCTGTGCGCTCCATGCCGGGCCTTCCGCCCATAACAGGCCGGTGTGGAGACGCGTGATCGCGGTGTTGGGTTGAGCGAGATCATTGAACGAGGAATCGACCGCGATGATGTCAGGGTCCCAGAAATAGGTGGTCGGCGCGCCGCGCGGACTGAAATCGCGCGGCGGGCTGGTGATCGTCGTCGGCGGTTCTGCCTGCCCGCTTTGGGCCAACGCATTGCCAGTCCCGGCCGCTGTGGCGCCGGCAACAAGCGCCAGCCCCTGGACGAGCGATCGTCGTGAAATCGTGGTTTCCGGATCGCGCTGCACTTGGCGTGTCATCACATCCTCCCATGTTACTCACCGGCCGGTTGATCCGGCCAGGCAAGCTAAGGTTAGACTGGTCCGCGTCCGGTTGCGAGGGCTGCTTTCATTTGTCGCGGCGCACGCACGCAGTGCAAAATAACGAATGAGGTTGGCGGCGCTGTTAAATCCGTTGCCGCTTCGATCGGATTTTTTCGTCAAATTTTCGGCGTCGCTACAGATGCGCCAGATAATGCGCGAGCGCGGTGATCTCTTCTTCGTTCAAGGGGTAGGCGACATCGGCCATCGCAGCCATGCCGCCGCCGGATCGCACACCCGATTTGTAGTCATGCAACGCCTTCAGCAGGTAGTCCTCGCGCTGGCCGGCGATGCGGGCGACCGCCTTGGTGCCGGCAAAGCTGTCGGTATGGCAGGAGGCGCAGCGCCGGCCGACGGCGGCTTGCGCGCCCTTCTTCGACAGATCGGGATCGTCATCGGGCTGCGTCGCTTTCGGCGGCGTCAGCGATGAAAAATAAGCGCCGAGGTTTCGGATGTCGTCGTTGTTGAGCTGCTCGACGATCGGCTGCATCTGCTCGTTCTTGCGCGAGCCGGCGCGGAAGAAAACCAGTTGCCACTGGATGAACTGATCGGGTTGCCCCGCCAGCGAGGGAATGTTTTCGATTTGCGAAATGCCGTTGTCGCCATGGCAGCCGACACAGAGCTGGGCTTTTTCCTTGCCGGCGGCGATATCGGCGGCGGCGGCCGGAAGGGCCACCAATGCGGCCAGCGCCAATGCGAAGCCTGCGGCATAGGAAACTACTCGGCTGCGCATGGTCGACCTTCTCACTCACCGCGTTCGTCATTGCCCGCTGCGCCATGGCGCAGATCCGGAATCCATAATCACCTTCGCGGTCATGAGTTCCGGCTTCGCTCGCTCGCACTTCGGAACGACGGTGTCCGGAATTCAAAAGCACGAGACTGCGGCCGCCTCCGCGGCAACCGCAGCCCCGGTTTAGCCAGCCTTACTTCTTGCTGTAGCTGATGCGATAGATCGCACCGGCCCAGTCGTCGGCGACGAGGATCGAGCCGTCCTTATCGAGGACGATGTCGGCGGGACGCCCAAGATAACCCTGGTCGCCTTCGATCCAGCCGGAGGCGAACACTTCCTGCTTGGCGTTCTTGCCGTCGGGACCGACCATCACCCGCATGATCCGGCCGCCCTGGTATTTGTGCCGATTCCAGGAGCCGTGTTCGGTGATCAGGATGTTGTTCTTGTACTCGGCGGGGAATTGGCTGCCGGTATAGAACTTCATGCCGAGCGGAGCCACGTGGGCGCCGAGATTAAGCACCGGCGGCGTGAACTCTGAACATTTGTGACCCATCGCGAATTTCGGATCCGGCAAGTCGCCCTGGTGGCAATAGGGATAGCCGAAATGCTCGCCGAGCTTCGAGATCATGTTGAGCTTGTCGCTCGGCAGGTCGTCGCTGACCCAGTCGCGGGCGTTTTCGGTGAACCAGTATTTGCCGGTGCGCGGATCGACGTCGCCGCCGACGCTGTTGCGGACGCCGAGCGCATAGACTTCCGCATTGCCGGTCTTGGGATCGACGCGGCGGATCTGCGAGACGCTGGTCGGAGGAATGCCGACGTTGAAGGGAGGTCCGAACGGAATGTAGAACCAGCCGTCCTTGTCGACGGCGATGTATTTCCAGCCATGGGCGGCATAGGACGGCATGTCGTCATACACCACCTTGCCGTCGCCGAGCTTGTCGAGATTGGCTTCGGCATTCTCGTATTTGATCAGCTTGTCGACCGCGATGACGTAGAGCGCGCCGTCCTTGAATGCGAGGCCGGTCGGCATGTTCAAGCCTTTGAGAATGGTCTTGACCTCTTTCTTGCCGCCATTGTCCTTGATGGCGTAGACGTTGCCGAGGCCGAACGAGCCGACGAACAGCGTGCCCTTGTCGCCCCAGGCCATCTGACGCGCGGCCAGCACACCGGACGCGTAGACTTCGATCTTAAAGCCGGCCGGCAGCTTGATCTTCTTCATCATCGCCGCCAGTTCGGCGTCCGATGAACCGGTCGGCGGACCCGATGGCGGCGCCAGCCCCTTCTGGGCTTCGGTCTCGTCGCCCAGGAACCAGTCGTCCGGCGGATGGGT
>JAQGJF010000591.1 GCA_028290765.1 Tardiphaga sp. | reverse complement strand
CGTAGTGCGCCTTGGCGCCGCCCATCATGCCCTGGCGCCACCAATTCTGGATGATGGGTTCTGAAGGTTTGGCGCCCGGCCGGTTGTAGCCATAGAACGGCCCCGCCGGAATGTCGCGATAGAATTGCGCGCGATTGGCGGCCAGCTGGGCCTGAAATCCGTCAAAGACTTCTTTGGGCAGGCCGCCGGGATTGGCGGGTGTCTTCACCATCAGCGGCGGCACCGCGCTGATGATGGCCGCCTTGGCCACCCGGCTCTCGCCGTGCCGTGCCAGATAGTGCACCACCTCGCCGCCGCCGGTGGAATGGCCGACGTGAATGGCGCTCTTCAGATCGAGATGCGCCGTCAAGGCTGCCAGGTCGTCCGCATAGTGATCCATGTCATGGCCGTCGCCAGTCTGGCTGGACCGGCCGTGGCCGCGGCGGTCGTGGGCGATGACCCGATAGCCCTGGCTGAGAAAGAACAGCATCTGGGCGTCCCAGTCATCGGCCGAAAGCGGCCAGCCATGGCTGAACACGATGGGCTGACCTTTGCCCCAGTCCTTGTAGTAGATCTCAATCCCATCCTCGGTCTTGATTGTCGGCATTTTAGTCTCCTTGAAGAACGGCATTCGCGGGAATTTCGCGGCGCCCGCCGCAAGCGGGCGGCGCCACGATGCTGGTGTGGCCCCTGATAAGAGCGGTCCACGACGACGATTTGATGGACGAAGCCGGCGGCGGTTCATGTCCCATCCGCAGTCGACTTGTCTCGTTGTTTCTGGTGATTTTGATGGTCTCTGGTGATTTTGGTTCGTTGAACGGGTGTCACGAACCGCGTACATTAATACCGGCCGCGGGCGGCATCAATGATTTGGTAAAGCCACATTAGCGGCGGCACAGGTGGCCGAAGGTTGCCATCAGGTCATGTCTTCCAGCCAGATGCCGACGAAGATGGTGCCGGTGGCGACCGCGGCAAACAGCAGATGGCCCGCCGTCATGGTGGGGGCCGCCCAGAAGGCGACGATGAATCCGAGATGGATCGGATGGCGATGGAAACGATACAGCCCGTAAACCACCATCAGCCAGCCGCACAGTGCAACGCCATCGACGGCCACAGCCAGTTGCGGATTAGAAACCTGCCACACCACGGCGGGCAACGGTTGCCATGTCGCAAACAGCAGGATCATCGCCAGGCTTGCGCACAGCACATAGGTGCTTCGTTCGACGGCCGGCGCGCGCCTGAATCCCCGCCGCGCCATGATGCCATGCAGGACGGCGAAAATAGCGAGCAGCTGCAGGTCGATGCAGAGCGCCACGGTCGGCGGCCAGCCGCCGCTGGCGGTGTCGATGCTCTTCGGCACGAGGGTGCCGCCGACGAAGCCGATGGCATAGAGCAGCGTGCCGAGAAATATCGAGGTGACGACGGCGCCGTATCCGCGCGCGATGATCCGTGCCATTCGGCCCGGTGAAGCCTGGCGGGTTCGGCTGGCGTAATGCGCGAAATCCACCACATTGGAAACCGGGGACGACACTTGGATCTGCCAGGCCGCCACTGGCGCGGCCCTTTGCCGTGCCGTCACCGAACCCTCCCAAGCTCCGCTTCGGCCTGCGCAAAGCCGTGGACAGCCGACTCGATCCGCCCGCGCGACAATCCGATATCTCTCAACTCGCGATCGTCGAGCTGGGACAGCCGCTTGATGGCGTCCCGGCGCTCCAGATAGGCGGCCAGCCGATCGGTCCAGCCGTCCAGGATGCGTGCCGGGCTTGCGAGCGCGAACACCCTCGGCGTCGTCTTCAGAAGCGAAATCATTGGCGTTCTCCATGGCCTGTCGCCCGCGCATGGCACGGCCGTCGAGGCAAGCGCCGCCGATACCGGCGGTCGCCTGTCCCTTTTCCGTTCGGTGACCTCGGAGCAATTTTGCTGCCTCGGTGCAATAGCAGGGCTTGATGGGGCCAAGATGATCCCGTAAGTGTATCGGAGCAAGTGAAACATTGCTCTCGGTGCAATAATGTCGCCAGCCGATTACATGAAGCTCGCCGACGCGGTGGCGGCGGATATCGCCGAGGGGCGTCTGAAGGCGGGCGACCGCCTGCCGCCGCAGCGGACCTTCGCCTATGAGCGCAAGATCGCGGTCTCGACCGCGAGCCGGGTCTACACCGAATTGTTGCGGCGGGGCCTCGTGGTCGGCGAGGTCGGGCGCGGCACCTTCGTCTCCGGCAATGCGCGGCGCGGGATCGCCGCGCCGGTCGAACCGCATGGCGCGCGCATCGACCTCGAATTCAACTATCCGATGCTGCCGGAGCAGGCGGTCCTGGTCGCCAGAAGCCTGGAAGGCCTGGAGCGGCCGGATGTGCTGCAGGCCGCGTTGCGGCGGGCGTCGAGCGGCGGCACGCCAAAACTGCGAGAGACCGCCGCGCAGTTTCTGGCTAGCGAGAAATGGTCGCCGGATCCGGAGCAGATCGTCTTCACCGCCAGCGGCCGCCAGTGCATCGCGGCGGCGCTGGCGGCGCTGGTGCCGACCGGAGGCCGCTGCGGCGTCGAGGCCCTGACCTATCCCTTCATCAAGGGCATCGCGGCGCGGCTCGGCATCACGCTGGTGCCGCTGGCGATGGACGAAGCCGGTGTCCGGCCCGATGCCGTCCAGAAAGCGCATCGCGAGGCTCGGCTGTCCGCGCTCTATCTACAGCCGATCATCCACAACCCGCTGGGCACGACGATGCCGCCGTCGCGCCGCGCCGATCTGCTGCGCGTCGTCGAGAAACTCGATCTCATCGTCATCGAAGACAATATTTACGGCTTTCTCGATGACATCCCGCCGCTGGCTTCGCAGGCGCCCAATTCATGCGTGGTTCTCGACAGCCTGTCGAAACGCGTGGCGCCGGGGCTGACCTTGGGGTTCATCGTGTCGCCGCTGCGCCTGCGCGAGGGCATTCTGGCGTCGGTGCGCGCCGGCGGCTGGACCGCGCCGGGATTCGCTTTGGCCGCCGGGCAGCGCCTGATGAGCGACGGCACCGCCGCGGAAATTGCGCGGCTGAAACGGGAGGGTGCCGGTCGCCGCCAGCAGATCGCGGCGGATTGCCTGTCGGGATTCGACATCCAGGCCAACCGCAAATCCTATCATCTGTGGCTGACGCTTCCCGCGCAGTGGCGGTCGCAGACCTTCGTCGCCGCGGCCTCGCGCCGGGGTATTGCCCTGTCGCCTTCCAGCACCTTTGCGGTCAGCCCGGGACACGCGCCCAATGCGGTACGGCTGGCGCTCGCGCAGCCGACGCTGGAACAACTCGGCGAAGCGCTGCGCGCACTGTCGGCGATGCTCGGCACCAGCGACGAGGATTTTCAGTTTACCGAGTAACCGCGCCTGGGGCGCGTACTCATGGATCGAGCTTGATTGGTTCGGCTTGATCGATGTCCGCTATGCCCCGACAGCGACCGAATTCCGCATCGCAGCCGAATGACGCGATGTGCCAAAAAAGCCGACATCCAGACGGCTCGCTAAGCCAGGACGACTGCCCGCGAACTCAACCAATCCTGTCAGGACAAACGGGCTTTGAGCCGTGGAATCACCCAATTGAGAAAAACCCGAAGCTTGAGCGGCATCGGGTTTCTCTCCGCATAGACGATATGCACGGGTAATGGCTCGAGTTCGAACTCTTCCAACATGATCTCAAGGGCGCCAGAGCGCTTGGCAGCTTCCATCTTGTACGACATCACCCGCGTGATGCCGGCGCCGGCGATCGCAGCATCGATGGCAGCTTCTGAATCGCTCACGACGAGTCTCGACCGGATCGGCGCAACAATTTCCCGGGTGCCCTTTGTAAACTTCCAAGTACGCTGGGCAGCAAGGCTATCGACGCAAATGCAATCGTGATCCCGGAGCTCGGCGGGTTCTGCGGGGCGACCGCGCGCTGCGAGATAGGAGGGACTTGCACAGTGTACAAGTCGAACCGATCCGATCCGCGTCGCAATCATGCTGCTGTCCGGGAGGATGCCAATCCGTATCGAGATATCGATACTCTCCTCGACCGTGTTGACGACGCGATCGGTCAACACCAGTCTTAGGGCGATTTCGGGGTAGGCGTCCAAAAATTCGATCGCGATCGGCAACAGGTGCATGTGCCCAAGGCCCCAAGGCGCCGTTACAGCCAGGTCTCCCCTCGGGATCCTGTATTCGCCTGAAACTTCGCGCTCGGCGTCGTCGACCTGCTCGATGATGCGTTTACAGGCCTCAATATAGGATCGCCCCGCGTCGGTCAGTGTCATCCGCCGCGACGACCTCTGAAACAGCTGGGCTTTCAGCCGCGCCTCGAGCTCGGCAACCTTGCGGCTGACGGTCGCAACCGGTGACCGAAGCCTGCGCGAGGCCGCCGAGAAGCTGCCTGTCTCGTTGACGGCGACAATAATCGACATCGCCTCCAGGCGATCCATCTGCCCGTTCTTCCAATTTTCCGAGAAGTTGCTTCTCGATCATACGGACTGCGCCTCCGCGCTGCAATCCGATAGCAATGGGCCTGTCGAAGGGTTTCGTGTGGACGGCTGCCAGCTCCAGAGGAGTACGTACGGTGAGCACCATCAGAACAAAAGACGGCACCGAAATCTACTATAAGGATTGGGGCAAGGGGCGACCCGTCGTCTTCTCGCACGGCTGGCCGCTCAATGCGGATGCCTGGGACGCTCAAATGATGTTCCTGGCGTCACGCGGTTTCCGGTGCATCGCCCACGACCGCCGCGGCCATGGCCGATCCAGTCAGCCCTGGGATGGAAACAACCTCGATACCTATGCCGATGATCTGTCGGCGCTCATGGAAGCGCTTGACATCAATGGCGCTATCATGATCGGGCACTCGACGGGTGGCGGCGAAGTCGCATGCTATCTGGGCCGGCACGGCACGGCGCGCGTCGCCAAGGCGGTCTTGATGTCGGCGATACCGCCCTTGATGCTTAAGACAAAGGCAAACCCCGGCGGCCTTCCGATCGAAGTCTTTGACGGCATACGCGCCGGGGTTGCAGGCGACCGGTCGCAATATTATCGCGAGCTCAGCCTGCCGTTTTACGGCGCGAACCGGCCAGGGTCCAAGGTATCGCAGGGCGTCAAGGACGCCTTCTGGATGTGGTCGATGCAAGTCGGGTTGAGAGGTGCCCATGAATGTATCAAAGCGTTCTCCGAAACCGATCTCACCCAGGATCTCGGGAAGATAGATGTCCCGACGCTGGTGCTCCATGGCGACGACGACCAGATCGTCCCGATCGCGGCTTCGGCGTTGCTGTCATCGAAGCTCATCAAGGGGGCCATATTGAAGGTCTATCCGGGTGCGCCGCACGGAATGATGGTCACTCACAATGATCAGCTCAACAACGACCTGCTGGCGTTCATCAAGGGCTGACAAACAGGCCCTGGGAAGGGGACGCCTTTCGCATAGAGGATCCCTCATTGGCACGGAAAGGGAGAATGTCATGCAATTTTCGAAACAGGATTTTCTGTCGCGACGAGGCTTTTGCCTGTGCTGCCTGGGTGGCGCAGCCTTCGCAGCCACCGGTGGATGGCTCACGCCCCGCGAGGCGTTTGCCGAGGCGCGCGGGCTGGTCAGCCTGATCAAGGACAGCGCCGCGGTATCGCCCATCAAGACCTACAAGCTGCGAAACAATATCAGCGTTCTTGAGGGCTCCGGCGGCAACATTGCCGTCCTGACGGGTCCCGATGGCAAGCTCCTCATCGATGCCGGTATCCCGGCTTCGCGTCCGCAGATCACCAAGGCCCTCGCCGACCTCGGCGCCGATCCCGTCACCCATCTCGTCAACACGCACTGGCACTTCGATCATGCCAGCGGCAACGACTGGCTGCATTCGGCCGGCGCTAAAATCATCGCGCAAACGAACACACGCAAGCATCTTTCGGAAGTGCAGCGGGTCGAAGATTGGGATTATAACTTCCTTGCACTGCCACCGGGTGGAATTCCGAGCGAAATTTTTGCAACCGAACACAATCTGAGGCTCAACGGCTCGTCGATCGCCCTGAAATATTATGGGTCGGCGCATACCGACAGCGACATCTCCGTCACCTTCACCGAGGCCAACGTCGTTCACGTCGGTGACACTTTCTGGAACGGCATTTATCCGTTCATCGATTATTCGACCGGCGGCAGCATCGACGGAATGATCGCCGCGTCCGACGCCAATCTGGCGGCGACGACAAACGACACCATCATCATTCCAGGTCACGGCAAGCCCGTCAGCAACAAGGCTGAGCTCCAGGAATTCCGCGACATGCTGGTTGCCGTCAGGGACAACGTCGCGACGCTGAAAAAACAAGGGAAGTCGCGTGACGAGATAGTCGCGGCCAAACCGACCGCGGCCTTCGATGCGAAATGGGGGCAGTTCGTCATCGACCCCGGCTTCTTCACCAGGCTGGTCTACGAAGGCGTTTGAAGCGCCAGCGCGGCTACTCGTCGCACCATTGATGATCTTGCAACGGAGGTTGATATGAAGACCGCTGAAGTCACTGCCATGTCACATGCGATCGATCGTCGCCGGCTCGTTCTTGGGCTTTCAGGCCTGGCCGCCGCTGTCGTTCCGCAAGCCGCGACGGCCAAGGTTCAATACTCCCGGCAAGGAGCTGCGCCGAACTATCCGGTGACGTACCATCGGACCAGGATGGTGGACGGAATCAAGATCTTCTACCGCGAGGCTGGACCCAGCGATGCGCCGGTCGTGCTGTTGCTCCACGGCTTTCCGACCTCCTCGCACATGTTTCGCACCCTGATTCCGGCGCTGGCGGACCGCTATCATGTGATCGCCCCGGACTATCCCGGCTACGGTCAGAGCGACATGCCAGACCGAGCGAAATTCGCTTACACCTTCGACCGCTTCGGCGAGCTCGTCGATGGACTGCTCGGTCAGCTCGGCGTCGCCCGCTATGCGATGTACGTCATGGACTACGGCGCTCCTGTGGGCTGGCGGCTGGCTCTGAAGCACCCAGAACGCATCACGGGCCTGATCGTCCAGAATGGCAATGCTTATGAAGAGGGGCTGAAAGAGTTCTGGAATCCGATCAGGAAATATTGGGCCGACGGCTCGGACGCCAGCCGTCAGGCGCTGATGAAGCTGGTCACGCCGGAAACCACCAAATTCCAGTACACCGACGGCATGTCGGACGTCAGCCGCATTTCACCCGACAACTGGATCCATGATCAGGCGTTGCTCGATCGGCCGGGCAACAACGATATCCAGATGGATCTGTTCTACGACTACCGGACCAACCTGCCGCTCTATCCGGCGGTCCAGGCTTATTTCCGCAAGCATAAACCGTCGACATTGATCGTCTGGGGTAAGAACGACTTCATCTTTCCAGCGGACGGCGCGTATCCCTACAAGCGCGATCTGCCCGAAGTCGAGTTTCACCTCATCAACACCGGCCATTTTGCCCTTGAAGACAGATTTGACGAAATGGTGCCGTTGATCCGGGGCTTCCTCGCGCGAAAGGTCACA
>JAQGJF010000588.1 GCA_028290765.1 Tardiphaga sp. | reverse complement strand
GATGGAGAGATTTTAGAGCATGATGCTTTAAGTCAATTCGGCATCGCCAACTCCGTCGTTGCGAGGAGCTCTTGCGACGAAGCAATCCAGTTCTTGCTTCTTGGCTCCTGGATTGCTTCGCTTCGCTCGCAACGACGGGGCTGGCTTCTCCGAGAGCTTAAATCCCGTCACTTCGCCGCCACCACCTCGATCTCCACCACAAACTCCGGCCGCGCAAACCCCGACACGATCATCAGCGTCGAGGCCGGCGGGGTTCCCGGAAATTGCTTGTCGCGTGACTTCATATAGCCGGTGAGATGCTCGCGGCCGGTCACCCAGGCATTGACGCGGACCACGTCGGCCAGCGTCATGCCGTCCTCGGCGAGGATTTTCGCGATATTGGCAAAGCAGAGATCGGCCTGTGCTTCGCAATCCGCGGGCACACTGCCGTCGGCGGCGATCCCGAGCTGCCCGGAGGTGAACACTAGCCGCTGTCCCGCCGGCACCGCGACGCCGTGGCTGTAGCGGGCAAAGGGCGGTTGGATCGAGGAAGGGGTGAGGGCGCGCAAGGCGATCGGGCCTCATCGGGGGCTGGCAAACGGATCTTACCGCCGCATCCTAGATGAACCCGGCCGGCCGCGTCATTCAATAATCGCCTTGCGATAATCCTTTTGGCGCGGCCGAATGCCCGTTGCTGAAAAGGCAACACATCCCTCGAATCAAAATGCTTCCAGGTAACAGCACGGATGTGCATCCTGAACAAAATCGCCGGGCCGCTGCATCGAGAAGACTTTGGCCTGAGACTTGCTCGGCAAATGCGATCGGCCGGCGAGACGCCGGCTCGGAACGAGACAACGAACGGGACATTGGCAATGGCAACGAAATTCCTGCCGCGAAAAGTCGCAATCGCCCTGGTCGCAACAGGCGCATGGATCGGTTCGCTGCAACCGACGCTCGCCGCCGACAAGGTGAGCTTCCTGACCAGCTGGTTCGCCCAGGCCGAACATGGCGGCTTCTATCAGGCCAAGGCCACCGGGCTCTATGAGAAGGCCGGCCTCGACGTCACCATCAAGATGGGTGGCCCGCAGGTCAACGGCCAGCAGCTTCTGCTGGCCGGCGATACCGACTTCATGATGGGCTACGACATCCAGGTGATGAAGGGCCGCGAGCAGAACGTGCCGCTGGTGACGGTCGCTTCGTCCTTCCAGTTCGATCTGCAGGGCCTGATGTCCCACGACGACGTGAAGGACATCGCCAGCCTCAAGGGCCACCCGATCCTAATCGCCGGGTCGTCGCGCACGACGTTCTGGCCGTGGCTGCGCGCCAGATATGGTTTCACCGACGACCAGATCCGGCCCTACACGTTCAACCTGCAGCCGTTCTTCGCCGACAAGACCATGGCGCAGCAGGGCTACCTGTCGTCCGAACCGTTCGCGGCCGGCCAGCAGAACGAGAAAGTGAATTTCTTCCTGCTCGCCGACGGCGGCTATCCGCCCTATGGCTCCACCATCGTCACCACCGAAAAGATGGTGGCCGACAAGCCCGACGTCGTGGCGCGCTTCGTCAAGGCGTCGCTGGAAGGCTGGCGCGACTACATCAAGGATCCGGCCCCCGGCAATGCCCTGATCAAGGCCGACAATCCGAAAATGAGCGACGCCCAGATCGCCTTCGCCATCGAGAAGCTCAAGGAGACCAAGGCGCTCGACAAGGGCGACGCCGCGACGCTGGGGATCGGCATCATCACCGCCGAGCGCTACAAGAAGATCTACGACTTTCTGGTCGCGGCCGAACTGCTCGATGCCAAGACCGACTGGAAAAAGGCGTTCGACGATCGTTTCACCAAGGACCTCAAGATCGGCGTCAAATAGGACCGGTCATGAATGCCCTCTTGCCCGGCGAACCGCATGGCGAAAGCGCAGGCCAGATGACGGCCGGCGCCGACCGGCCGCCGGCGGTCGAGATCCTCTCGGCCGAGAAGGTCTTCGCCAACGGCACCCGCGGTCTGGCGCCGATCGATCTTCGCATCGCCGACGGCGAGTTCCTGACCCTGATCGGGCCTTCCGGCTGCGGCAAGAGCACGCTGCTCAAGCTGATCGCCAACCTGCTCGAGCCGTCGGACGGCCGGCTGCTGTGGTGGCGCGGCGGCTTCGAGCAGGTCGGGCAAGACGGCCGGCGTTTTGCGTTTGTGTTCCAGGAGCCGACCTTGATGCCCTGGGCTAGGGTCGAGGCCAATGTGCGGTTGCCGCTCGAACTCGCCAACATTCCCAGCGCCCAGGCGGCGCCGATCGTGGCGGAGGCGATCGAGCGGGTCGGTCTGTCGGCGTTTGCCCGCAATTTCCCTCGCCAGCTGTCCGGCGGCATGAAAATGCGGGTCTCGATCGCCCGCGCGCTCGCGACAAAACCCAACCTCCTGCTGATGGATGAACCGTTCGGCGCGCTCGACGAATTCACCCGCAACAAGCTCGACGCCGACCTGATCCGGCTGTGGTGGGAACGCAAGCTCACGACCGTGTTCGTCACTCATTCGATCTACGAGGCGGTGTTCCTGTCGACCCGGATCATCGTCATGGCGGCGAATCCCGGCCGCATCTTCCGCACCATGACCATCGACGAACCGCAGCCGCGCGACGAGGGATTTCGCGACAGCACGCGATTCGCGGCCTATTGCCGTGAGTTGTCGACGTGGCTGGCCGAAGCCTCGCTGCCTTCGACAGCCGGGAGCGCGCCGTGAAGCCGCTGTTGCAATCGGAAACCTTCGTCCGGATCGCGGCGCCGCTGGCCGTCGGCGTCGTGCTGATCGGGGTATGGGAAATTGGCTGCCGGCTGACCGCGGTGCCGGTCTATCTGTTTCCGAAGCCGAGCGATATTCTGAACAGCCTGGTCCAGCACGGCCCGTCGCTGCTGCGGGCGCTGATGGTCACCTTGCGCGTGACGTTGCAGGCGTTTGCGGCCGCCGTCATCCTCGGCACCCTGGTCGCCTTCATGTTCGTGCAGAGCCGGGCGATCGAAGTCAGCCTGTTTCCCTATGCGGTGCTGTTGCAGGTCACGCCGGTCGTCGCCATCGCGCCTCTCATCATCATCCTGGTGAAGAACACCCAGATCTCGCTGACGATCTGCGCAACTTTAGTGGCGTTGTTTCCGATCATCTCGAATACCACGCTCGGACTGCGCAGCGTCGATCCCGGTCTCGCCAATTATTTTCGGATGAACCGGGCCGGGCGCCTGAAGACGCTGCTCAAGCTCCGAATTCCCGGCGCGCTGCCGTATTTCTTCGGCGGCCTGCGCATTTCCTCAGGGCTGGCGCTGATCGGCGCCGTGGTCGCCGAGTTCGTGGCCGGTACCGGCGGCCGTTCGTCCGGCCTCGCTTATGAGATATTGGACGCCGGGTTTACGCTGGATATTCCGCGCATGTTCGCGGCATTATTCCTGATCACCCTGACCGGTGTCGGACTGTTCGGGGCCATGGTCGTGCTCTCGAAACTGGCATTGTCGGACTGGCATGAAAGCGAAGTCGGGGTGGAAACGTGACGGCACTGCTGATTGAGAACGCCACCGGCATCTTCACCGGGCTGCCTGGCACGGCGATGCGGACCGGCGGTTCGATCCGCGTTCGCAACGGGGTGATCGCGGCCATGGGCGACCTCAAGGCCGAACCCGACGACCGCCGGCTCGATGCGTCCGGCTGCGTGATCTATCCGGGCCTGATCTCGACCCACCATCATATGTTTCAAAGCGTGTTGAAGGGCATAAAATCCGGCATCAACCTGCCGCTGCTCGGCTGGCTGCGCGCGGTGCCTTCGGCCTACTGGTCGAAGATCGATGAGGAGGCGCTGGCCGTCGCCGCCCGGATCGCACTCTCCGAGATGCTGCTGTCGGGGACCACGACGGTGGCCGATCACCATTATCTGTTCAGCGACAGTTTCGGGTTCGATCCCGCGCATGTGATTTTCGAGGTCGCGCGCAGCCTCGGCATCCGGCTGGTGTTCTGCCGCGGCGGTGGCACCAAGGCACGTCCCTACGACGACAAGAGCGTTCCGGTACCGGTGGAAAAGCTGGATGGCATGCTGAAATCGGTCGAAGCCTGCGCCCAGCGTTTTCACGATACCTCGCCGGGCAGCCTGACCCAGGTTGCGCTGGCACCGACCACGCCGACCTGGTCGCTCGAGGCAGGTGAATTGAAGGAAGTGATCGCGGCTGCGCGCCGCATGAAGCTGCGGTTGCACAGTCATCTGTCGGAAAGCCATGACTATGTCGATTACTGCCTGTCGGTTCATGGCAAGCGGCCGGTGCACTGGATTGCCGAGAACGACTGGCTTGGACCCGACGTGTGGTTCGCGCATCTGGTGCATCTCGATGCCGAGGAGGTTGGCATTCTGGCCTCTACCGGCACCGGGATGGCGCATTGTCCGCAGTCGAACTGCCGGCTCGGCTCGGGCATCGCGCCGGCCGACGCGATGGCCCGCCTCGGCGGCGCGGTCTCGCTCGGCGTCGACGGCGCTGCGTCCAACGAGGCCGCCGACATGATCAGCGAGATGCACAGCTGCTGGCACACCCACCGCGCCACCAAGGGCGCCGGTGCGGTCACCGCCGAGGACGTCGTGCATTGGGCCACGGCCGGCGGCGCGCGGGTGCTCGGCCTGCCGCAGATCGGCACCCTGGCGCCGGGCCAGCAGGCCGACATCGCCATCTTCAATCTCGACCAGCCGCGCCATTTCGGCATGCACGATCCGATGATCGCACCGGTGACGTGCGGTGGCGCGGCAAACGTGCGCGCGCTCCTGATCGGCGGCCGGATGGTAGTGGAAAACAACGTCATCCCCGGCCTGGATATCCAGAAACTCAGATCCGACGCGGCGCGGGTCGTCGTGCGTTGCGCTGCCTAACCTTGCGGAGATCGTCATGCTGAACACCAAACAGCCGGTGCTACGCCGTTTCTGGTACGCGGTGATGCCGGTCGAGAGTTTGAAAGACGGCCCAAAACCTTTCACGCTGCTCGGCGAGCCGATCGTGCTGTTCCTCGACGCCAAGGGCGAGCCGGCCGCGCTGGAGGATCGCTGCTGTCATCGCACCGCAAAACTGTCGAAGGGCTGGTGCCGCGATGGCAATATCGTGTGCGGCTATCACGGCTGGGAATATGACCGCGACGGCACACTGGTGATGATCCCGCAGTTTCCGTTCGAGCAGCCGATCCCGGATGCCAAAGCTCGCTCGTTTCGCGCGCAAACCCGTTACGGTTATGTGTGGGTCGCGCTGGACGAACCGCTCGCCGGCATCCCCGAGATCCCGGAGGATGCCGCTCCCGGATATCGGCGCATCGAACAGGCCTATGAGACCTGGAAGATCGGCGCGCTGCGGCTGATGGAAAATTCGTTCGACGCCGCCCATATCGCTTTCGTCCACAAGGCGACGTTCGGCCACATCAACCGGCCGAAGCCCGAGAAATACGAGATCACCGAGACCGATTACGGTTTTGACGCCGAGACCATCACCACGGTGAAGAATCCGCTGAGCGGCGCCAGGATCACCGGCACCACCGATCCGCAGACGAAGCGTATCATGCTCAACAAATGGTACATGCCGTTCTGCCGAAGGCTCGACATCCGATATCCGTCGGGAATCCAGCATATCATCTTCAACTGCGCCACGCCGGTCGCCGACGACAGGACCCAGGTCGTGCAGCTGCTGTTCCGCAACGACACCGAGGCTGATTGCTCCGCCCAGGAACTGATCGACTGGGATGCAGCCATCATCGCGGAGGATCGCGACATGCTGGAATCGACGGACCCCGACGCCATCGTCGACATGAGCCGCAAGATCGAAATGCACATGCCCTCGGATCGCCCCGGAATGCTGATGCGCGAACGGCTGCTGGCTCTCCTGCAGGCCCACCATGAGGAAGAACAACCCCGACTGAAGTCCGCCTGAGAAACCCTGCCGGTTTCGGGCGTCGTTGCGCCTGAACGCGCGCCAACTCTGGATGCCTGACATGCTGAACACCAAACAACCCGTGCTGCGTCGCTTCTGGTACGCCGCCATGCCGCTTGAAAAGCTGAAGGACGGTCCTCAGCCGTTTACGCTGCTGGGCGAGCCGATCGTGCTGTTCCTCGACGCCAAGGGCGAGCCCGCCGCGCTGGAAGACCGCTGCTGCCACCGCACCGCGAAGCTTTCGAAGGGCTGGTGCAACAATGGCAACATCGTCTGCGGCTATCACGGCTGGGAATACGACCGCGACGGCAAACTGGTGATGATCCCGCAGTTTCCGTTCGAGCAGCCGATCCCCGACGCCAAGGCGCGCTCGTTCCGCAGCCAGACCCGCTACGGCTACGTCTGGGTCGCGCTGGATGAACCGCTCGGCGACATTCCCGACGTGCCCGAGGATCTCGATCCCGGCTACCGCCGGATCGATCAGTTCTACGACAAGTGGAACACCGCCGCGCTGCGGCTGATGGAGAACTCGTTCGACAACGCGCATTTCGCCTTCGTCCACAAGAACACATTCGGCGATATCGCTCAGCCGCGGCCGGAGAAATATGAGATCGTCGAAACCGATTATGGCTTCGAGGCCGAAACCATCGTCACCGTGAGAAACCCGCCCAATGCGTCGAGGATCACCGGCACGTCGGATCCGACCACTAAACGTCACATGCGCAACAAATGGTTCATGCCGTTCTGCCGGCGGCTCGACATGGAATATCCGTCCGGCATCCGCCACATCATCTTCAACTGCGCGACGCCGATTTCCGACGGCCAGATCCAGGTCGTCCAGATCCTGTTCCGCAACGACACCGAAGCCGACTGCTCGGCCCAGGAATTGATCGATTGGGATGCCGCCATCATTGCCGAGGACCGCGAGATCCTCGAATCGACCGACCCCGATGCCATCGTGGACATGAATCGGAAGATCGAAAAGCACATGCCCTCGGACCGGCCCGGCATGATGATGCGCAAGCGTCTCCTGGAATTGCTTCAGGCCCACAATGAGGAAGAGCAGCCGAAAGAGCAGGTCGCGTAGTGGGGCGGCAAGGGCAGGGCGATTGCACATTGAAGGAGCGGTCGCCGCGGCTCTTATCCCTCCCCCTTGTGGGGAGGGTGGCCAGCCGAAGGCTGGTCGGGTGGGGGTAGCCGCAACGGAAGCCCTCCTTGTGGCTAACCCCCACCCCGGCCTCCGCTTCCGGACGATGCTTCGCATCGTCCGGGCTC
>JAQGJF010000574.1 GCA_028290765.1 Tardiphaga sp. | reverse complement strand
TCGGGCTTCGCTGCTTCGGCCATCGCGGCTTCCGGCGCGGGTGCCGACATCGCGTGATCGGTCAATGTCGGTCTGATTTCGGGTTTGTCGGACTCGGCGGCCTCGACAACCTTCGCGTCGGTTGCAGTCGTCTCAGCCGTTTTAGTGTCAGGCAGCTTGTCCTCAACCGGCTTGTCCGTCGACGCTGCTGCTGTCTCGGTGCTCTTGGCCACGTTTTCTGCGGCTTCCGGCTTCGCCTCGGCCGTGTCCGGCTTCGCCTCGGCAGTGGATGTGTCGCCGGTCCTCGCCATCGGCGCCGGACCGCTTGCGGACGGCGCTGCGTCGGACATGGTCGCGGGGCTTCGCGATGCCGGCAAGGCGCTGCTGGCATCCGCAGTCCGGGCCTGTTCGCGCTTGATGGCCGGCGCCGCCTCGCTGACGGCGGGCGCGATGGCCACATCCGCGAGGCGAGCCTTGTCGGATTTCGTGGTGGAAGGCACCGCGGACGCAACCGGCGACGGCGCCGGTTTTTGGGCCGTCAGCAGCGGGTGCGAAAACTGGCTCGGGGTCATCTCGCCGGGGGTCACGACCACCCGCGCGCCCATCTTGGTCCAGCCCCACATTTTCATGGCGAAGCTCATGGGCATGCGGATGCAGCCGTGCGACGCCGGATAACCCGGGAGCACGCCGGCATGCATGGCCACGCCGGACCAGGTGATCCGCTGCATATAGGGCATCGGCGCGCCGCTATAGATGTTGGAGTGGTGGAATTTGTGTTTCTGGATGATGCTGAAAACGCCCATCGGCGTCGAATGGCCGCGCATGCCGGTGGAAACCGGCGTCTCGGCAAAGAACCCGTTGGCGTCGTATACTTTGAGGGTCTGCCGTTCGATCGAGATGGCGATGACCAGAGGTCCCTGCGGCTTGGCGGATTCCTTCACCGCGCTCTCGCCCTTCGCGACACCCTGGTGGCGCCGGGCTTTGTGACGTCGCTGCTGCGGTCCGGGCGGCAGTGGACGGGAAATTCCGATATCGGAATCACCCCAGAAAGTCGCCGCTTCCGCGCCGGGCGCGGTTGCGAGAAAGCCAGCCGCGGTCAAAACCGCGATCCGCCAAAATGAGTTCGAAAATGCCGTATTGTTGAGAAAATCAGCTTTCCGGGAGAAAAACCGCTGCGGTTCGGTCAAAGCCGAACCCTGATGCAAATTCACGCCTGCCATCCTCGAATCCAGCCCGTCCAGATTTAGTGTTGCAGACGCGAGATGGGTTCACCAGCGGTGCCCGTCGTTCTGCGGCTAATTGACTGCTACAGTAGCAAAAAAGCCTCACATTCTCTTAACGGCCGATCGCCGTTGCGGTGCAGAACCTTTCCGGACGAGGTCGCGGCCCCCACATAGCAAAGACCTCGTTGACGGAGAATTTGATGACACCCGACATTTCCCGCACCGGCCGCCTGAAGCGTTGGATCCCGGCGCTCCTGGCGCTCATGGCAACCGCCCTGCTGACGGGATCGATGGCGCGTGCCGCCGACGAGCCGGATCTGATCTTCCGGCGCTCGACCGTGTTCAAATGGATCAGCCCGAACGACAAGCTCGCCACCTACGGCGTCGACGACCCCGAGGTGGAAGGGGTGGCGTGTCACTTCACGGTGCCCGAAAAGGGCGGCTTCAAGGGGTGGCTCGGGCTGGCGGAGGAGGTCTCGGATATATCGCTGGCCTGCCGCCAGATCGGCCCGATCCATTTCAAGGGCAAGATGGAGCAGGGCGACGACATGTTCCGTCAGCGCCGTTCGCTGTTCTTCAAGAAAATGCAGATCGTCCGCGGCTGCGACGCCAAGCGCAATGTGCTGGTCTACATGGTCTATTCAGACAGGCTGATCGAAGGATCGCCGAAAAACTCGACGTCCTCGGTCCCGATCATGCCGTGGGGCAGCGCCGATACCGCGATTGCGAAGTGCGGCGACTTCGTTCAGTGATCCGAAGCGTTTCCGGACCAGCACCGATTGCGATCGAGGTGAGGTTATCCGGTCCCGTTGCGGCGCGGCCGGTGCCATGAATACGCGGCATGCGGATCGCGGTAACCGACCAGTTGCAACAGCATTTGCGGCCTGGACTCGTGGCCGTGGGCGGCGTCGCTGCTCTGCTGCGACATCGCGCCCTGGGTCTCACAAAGGACAGTGCGCTTGCCGTTCGGGGCCGTGCGAGGGCTTACCCGACGTTCGATGCCGCTCATCAGGCTTTCGATGATGGGCCGCCGGATGTCGCTGTCGCTCGAGCTGTCGCTGCCGGTGCGCGTTTCGTTGTTGCTCACGACTGCATCCTTCCGTTGACGATCCTATAACGCAGCCTTGTGAACAGATTGCGTCTCCAAAGAAGTCGATTTAGCGACGCTTCGGTTCACTTTTATTAAGAGGCGCAACGCCGGAAAATTTATTTTCGGACTGATGAAAACGCCTGCGGCACAGAAGGATTTAAAAAAGTTTGACGAAGTTCGAACCGGCCGAGTGTCGACCGCGTCTCATGGGCACATGCTTAATGGAGACGGTCCGATGCGGATCCGCAGCTTTGTCCTTGCCTTCGCGCTCATCGTGGCCGGCCCCTTGCTGTCAGGCTCTGCGGATGCGGGCCTGCCGGGCATCGGCACGTTTTCCTACAACGGCTCACCGGTGAATATGGTCGCGCCGCACACACTGGTCGCCGACGCGCGATGAGCTCCTGATTCGGGAATCAAACACCCAAATCGTCCGGTCGGCTGCTCACTTTTGACCGCCCGGCCAGAGCATTGCGCTCGATCAACTCATCCAATTGAAATTGCTTATATTTTGGCGAAATGTTTCGTCTGTTGCGCGGCGACGAAACATTTCTCGGCCGCCACGAAACCATTTTGGGCTTTTCACGCAGACATCCGGAAACAGCGGTTGGTTATCAACCTCCCAACGACGCGGCGGACAGCGCCGTTCACCCCGGAGACAGTCAAATGCGAACCTTCAGCTTCATCATGGCCTTCGCCTTCTTCCTGGTCGGTCCGTCGCTGGCGGGTTCGTCCGAAGCCAAACTGCCTGGCATCGGAACCTTCTCCTATAATGGCTCATCGGTGAATGTGGCCGCGCCGCAGGCCATGGTCGTCGCCGCCCGCTAAATCGGCTGCGATGCCGCCACGAAATCCAGATCAAAAAGTTAAGTGATAATGATCCGCACCAGTTTGATCGCCGTTATCCTCGCCGTTGCCCTCGGAAATTCAGCGCAGGCGCAGATCTGGTCGTGGAAGAAGTTGCCGGACCCGCGCGGCGAATTCGTGCGTCTGTGCGCGCCCCACATGGTTGGACGCTGGGCTCATCCCGAAGCGGTTTGCGTCTGCCTGCACGATCATGCCGTTGCGACCGTGGAAGATCCCGATCTTCGCGAGGCGCTGTTGCGCGGCATCAGCGAGACCGGCGTGCCGACGATCGAGAATGACTGGGTGCCGGCATCGAAGCAGACCCAGATCAGCGCCACCTTTTCGCGGATCGCCAAGCCGACCTTGCAGTGCATGTTCGAGCCGGCGCGCTAAGAACGCGCGGCGTCGTTCCATCCCGTCCGATCTGACCATTATCCACGCAGGCGTGATGTTTGCTGCCGCCTGATGGCTGGCGAGCGGGTCGCTTCATGGCTATCATCGCGCAATGACTGAATTTCGCAAGGATGACCGGCTCAAGGGCAAGGTCGCCATCGTCACCGGCGCCGGCTCGCGCGGCGAAGGCATCGGCAACGGTCGCGCCACCGCGATCATCCTGGCGCGGCATGGCGCGCGCGTCACGCTGGTCGACACGGTTGCGGACTGGGTGGAGGAGACCGCGCGGCTGATCGCGGCGGAAGGCGGCACCGCGCAGATCGTCGAGGGCGACGTCGGCGATCCGGCCTCGTGCCGGGCGATGATCGCGCGCACCACGGAAAAGTGGGGCAGGCTGGACATTCTCGTCAACAATGTCGGCATCACCGGGCCGCGCGGCGACGCCGTCGAGGTCGACGACAAGGCCTGGGACGATGCGATGCGCGTCAACGTCACCTCGATGATGCTGATGGCGAAGTTTGCCATTCCCGAGATGATCAGGACCGGCGGCGGCTCGATCATCAATTTGACATCGGTCGCCGGCCTGCTCGGCGGGCATCCGAGCCTGCTGTATCCGACGTCCAAGGGCGCCATCGTCAGCCTGACCCGTGCGATGGCGGCACACCACGGCCGCGACGGCATCCGCGTCAACTGTATCGCACCGGGGACGGTCTACACGCCGATGGTGGCGTCGCGCGGCATGACGACCGACATGCGCAAGGCCCGCCGCGAGGGCACGCTGCTCGGCACCGAAGGCACCGGCTGGGACATCGGCTACGGCGCGCTGTTTCTCGCCAGCGACGAGTCGCGCTGGATCACCGGCATCACGCTGCCGATCGATGGCGGCGCGACCGCGGGGAGCACATCGTTGCCGGTGCCGATGAGCGAGCCGGCGACGGGGCAGGACGTGAATCCATAAAAACAGAGGCGTCGGCGAACGTCGCTTTCGATCGCATTCCGGTACTCCCGGTGCCGATGATCTCCCATGTCGACGATAAGGTTTTAACGCGCCGTGCTGTCGGATAGGGTGCGCGCGATCGACAGGGGAATCACATGAGTTTGTCCAGTATTTTCGCGCGAATCGTCGCGCTGATCGGTGGCGTGGCGCTGGCGTGGCGCCGGCTGCAGGACAGCGCGCATGAGCCGGCATGGGGCAGCGCGCCGGTGGTGCCGGCGGCAAAGCCGCAGGGCGCCATCCCGACCCTGAAGATGCCGACCGCCAAAGGGTGGAGCGACGGGCAGAAGCCGGTGGCGGGGCCGGGACTCAAGGTCAATGCGTTCGCGACCGGCCTGCAGCATCCGCGCTGGATCCACGTGCTGCCCAATGGCGACGTCCTGGTGGCCGAGGCGACCCAGGTCGCCGGACCGGTCCGGAACGTGTTCGGTTATGCGATGCAAGCCACGATGCGGCGTGCCGCCGCGCTCGGCGTCAGCGCCAACCGCATCACGCTGTTGCGCGACACCGATGGCGACGGCGTCGCCGAAACGCGCGAAATCTTCATGGCGGGACTGAACCAGCCGTTCGGCATGGCGCTGGTGGGCGACACGTTCTATGTCGGCAACACCGACGGTGTGGTGGCGTTTCCGTATGTCGCGGGCGCCGACCGCATCACCGCGCCCGGGCGAAAGCTCGTGACGTTCAAGCCCGGCGGGCATTGGACGCGGAGCCTGCTGCCGAGCCCCGATGGCCGGAAGCTCTATGCCGGCGTCGGCTCGCAGAGCAATATCGCCGAGACCGGCATGGCCGTCGAGGAAGGCCGCGCCGCCGTCTACGAGCTCGATCTGGCGAGCGGCAAAAGCCGCATCTTTGCCGGCGGCCTGCGCAACCCGGTGGGCCTGGCATGGGAACCAAGCACCAGCGTGCTCTGGACAGTGGTCAATGAGCGCGACGGCCTCGGCGACGAGACGCCTCCCGACTATCTGACCTCGGTGCGCGACGGCGGATTCTACGGCTGGCCCTATTGCTACTGGGGGCAGACGGTGGACGATCGGGTGCCGCAGGATCCGGCCCTGGTCGCGAAAGCGATCACACCGGATTACGCGCTGGGTGGCCATACCGCGTCGCTCGGCCTGTGCTGGATGCCGGCCGGCACGCTTCCGGGCTTTCCGGAGGGCATGGCCATCGGCCAGCACGGTTCCTGGAATCGCAGCACGCTGAGCGGCTACAAGCTCGTCTTCGTGCCGTTCGCAAACGGGCGCCCGTCCGGGCCGCCACGGGATATTCTGTCGGGCTTCCTCGCACCGGACGAGCGGGAGTCCTATGGGCGACCGGTCGGGGTAACCCTCGGTCCCGACGGCTCGCTCCTGATGGCGGACGACGTCGGCGATGTGATCTGGCGCGTCACGGGCGCCGCGTCATGAAGCCGTCGAAGAATGCCGCGAGCTGCTGATAGCCATCGAGCGGAAGAACTTGCGCGACGTATTGGTCCGGCCGCACCACCACCATGCAGCCGGCTTCGCGATCGATGCCGCGCAGGGTGAAGATGTCGTTGCCGCTGTCCAGGTCGGGGCAGAACATTTTTTCGTAGTCGCAAAGTCCGTAACGTCCCTTCCGCGGCAGCAGGAAGGACGGCATGGCTTCGACGGCGAGTTCGCGATGGGCTTGCTGGAAAACCGCACGGACATCGATCACCGAGTCGATGTCCTCGCTTGTCGCCGTGTATTTCCGTACCGGAGAGTCCGGTGCCCCGGCGAGAAAATCGCACAGCGCCCGGATGCCGGAGTTCGGCGCTGCGGGATCCTTCGCGCCGGCAAAGGCGAAGATGCGCCAGCGGCCATCCGCCTTGACCACGTGGCCGAGATGAACCGGCTTGGCGTCGGCCAGGCGGATGACCGGCGCGGAATGAAAGCGCATGCCGATCGCCAGCCCCGCGGCCAGATGCTGATGGGTTGGTTCGCCGGTGATGATCGAGGGATGGTACTGGGCCGCGGTACCCGCCGTGTAGCGCCCGTGCCTGACGAAATAGCGCTGGGTCTCGGCCGCGTCGAACCCTTTGCTTGATGCAAGCAAGGCGGCCCATTCGCGATCGAAGTCGATCAGCTCCTTGGCGACGGCCTGACGTTCCGCCGAGTAGGACTGCAGGAGGCGAGGGGCGCAGCAATTGCGCAGCACCGAAGCCAGCTTCCAGCCGAGATTGAAGCCATCCTGCATGGAGACGTTCATGCCCTGGCCCGCTTTCGGGCTGTGGGTGTGGCAGGCGTCGCCGGCGATGAACACGCGGGGCAGACGCTCGACGTTCTCCTTGGGCACGTCATCGAATTGGTCGCAGAGGCGCTGGCCGATCTCATAGACCGACCACCACGGAACCTCTTTCACGTCGAGCGTATAGGGCCGGAGAATGCGCCGCGCCGCCGCCATCAGATCATCGGCGGTGATGTTGCGATTGGAAATTCGTTCGTCGGCGTCGAGCTTGTCCAGTTCGATGTACAGGCGAAAAAGATAGCCGCCTTCCCGCGGGATGACGATGATGCTGCCGTCATTGGCGGACTGGATCAACGACTTGAAGCGAACGTCGGGGAAGTCGGTGACGGCCAACACATCCATCACGCCCCAGGCGTGATTGGCGGAGTCGCCGTGCAGCGCGCGCCCGATGGATTTGCGCACGGCGCTGCGCGCGCCGTCGCAGCCGACCACATAGCGCGCCTTGATGGTTTCGATCTGTCCCTCGTGCGCGGGATCGAGGCGCTCGAGCCGGGCGGTCACCCGATAGGGATCGGCATTGTCGCCGGCGCCAACCTCCGGATCGATCTGAAGATCGAGCAGGCGCCGCGCATAGTGTGGCTCGAGCTGTGCCGGCGATTTGCGCATGACGTCCAGGTAGAAATCGTGCACCCGCGCCTGATTCAGTACGACGAGCGGAAACTCCGACAACCCGTCCTCGGTGTCCTGCACCCGTCCGCTGCGGACGATGTGCTCGGGCTGCTCG
>JAQGJF010000517.1 GCA_028290765.1 Tardiphaga sp. | reverse complement strand
CCGTCGCCGAAATACACTTCGATCAGATGCCGAAGATGATTGACCGCGATGATTACCTCACGAATTCCAGCGGCTTTCATCCGTCGAAGAAGCAGTTCCATAATCGGCATGTCTCCGAGAGGCATTAAAGGCTTCGGAAACAGAGCCGAATAGGGATGCAGCCGCGTGCCCTTGCCCCCCGCCATGATGACTGCTTGGCGGATGACAACCGACGGCGACTCATCGAGTTGATCGCATTCATTGCTCGCAGGCAGGTGCGTGGGCCAAAAGATTTTATTCATTCGTAGACTCCATCATTGCGGCGACGGTTACGTTTATGTTCGGCACTGCAGCCGACTAACGAAGCGCGGGCGATAACATTCGCTTCCGAATGAAGGTCTTCCTCCGGAAGCCATTCCCGTGCGCAACCAGGACTTCAGATCCTTTGACGCACGCACAATCGTTTTCCAGTCGCCCGCAAAGACTGTTTCTTGAATAAAAGTCTAATTGCCCGTTTTGCAGAACACCAATGCAAAAAGCTGATGTGTATCAGAGGCCATTCGGAAAGCGTCGATTCCGGGCGCGAGGATTGAGATGGGGCGGCGGCGTTGTCCGATCGGAGCACGACTGGTGAACACCGCGTCGGCTTCAGCACATCACTCAGAATTACCGGTCATGCCACGATCGCGTCTGATCCAGCGCGAACACTCGCTTCAAGGCGTGTGCGAGTACCGCCGGCCGCAGCCAGCTGCGGGAATGAAAGACGAAGACTCCGCCCAGCGCGCCTTGCGCCTACTTTTCCGCGGAGCTGGCGGCACTGGCGCAACTCATCCGAACCGTGACGGGATCAATCGCGCTGACCGGCAAGACGAATTTCAACCTCCCTGCCCCATCGGATTCCGCAGTCTGTCGCCGAACCTCATGGCCCGCCTGATCGACGGTAATCGTGTAGCGGCCGGAAGCGACATCCGACCAGGTGAACGAGCCGTCACCATAACCCTGCGCCTCAAAGCTAAGCGCACATTGGTCTCTGACAACCCGGCGGACGAGCCATCGACTTTCGACCAGAGCAAAGCTGCGAGATGTCGTGCGGGAGAGTGCAGGCGGACCGAAGACAATTACTGCCGGCTCTATCGTTTCGTCGAGCGCCACGTAAAGCGTTGACCCGTTGCGTTTTTGCCCGATAACGCCAGTGCTTGACCGGATGTCCACCTCTTGGTTCTCGTCCGCATCAAATCGAACCGTCTGTAGCGCGCCGCGATTGCTGATCCGCCAGGTGGTGCTGCCAAGACGATGAATACGCGCGCTGAAGAACCCATCCACAATGTCGGCATAGCGGTTTGCCGACACCGGCGTGAGCGTGCCCAGCCTCGCCTCATGCAGCCGGTCCTTAACCGATCGAAGCAGAGCCGGATACTCACCCGCATAGGCATGGTAGTTGAGGTTGAATGGCTTGAGGCGACGCGGCGAGTCAGTGTTGGCTATGGTTTCCTTCAGGGCGGAGAACCCGTTTTCGCCGACCGGGCCGGCGTTGCCGTAGGCGGTTTCATCGCTCATCGATTCGTTTACGAGGCGATCAGGACCTGCGCTGATCAGGGAAGAGAGATTTGAGATCGATGGATACTCGGAATCGAGCCTGGAAAGCGTCGCTCGCAGATGGCGCCGCGATTGATCTACGTTGGGGCCGGCCAACAGGCTCTGCAAGATCGATTGGGTTTGTTTGCCGCTCCTTCCGACCTTCGCGACCTCCTTGTCCTGCAGGTCAATGGTCGCCGGCAGGTCGCGAAACGGCTCGATCAGCTCGCGAATTACCACCTCTCCTGTCGTAGCCGAGGCATCCCTAAAGCCCTCGATCTTGCTCGAGCGGGTCCAGCCCTCGTTTTCGAGGATGCTGAAATACAGCCGGTTGCCCGATGCGGTGGTGGTATCCGGGATTGGCTGATCGCCGGAATCGAAAGCAGCGGAGAAAAATGTAAACGGATTGATGAGCCATTTCCCCTGGTACAAAGGGGGCCGCTGATGGCAGAATTCGTAATTCAACGCCGCGTAAGCACCCTTTTTTCCGATCGCGACCGCAACGGCTTTCCTTTTTCCGTCTTGGGAAGGCGTTTCGAGCGTCAAGCCGATTTGCGTTCCGGGCCCACTTGCATTGATGACCGGATAGTCGGACAGAACAGGGCCAAGACGGCATTCGAACTCAATCAGGTTCTGGTCCTTTTGCGCGACGCGTGTCCCCAGCGGCGGCGTGATATGGTCGCCGGTATGGTGCACTCCGGCCAACTCCAGCCATCGGTTGACGGCCAGGATATTGGCCGAGTTGGTCGCGACCCCGATGTCTCCCAGGATGACGTAGCGCACATTCATGCGCGAGACCTGGCTTGCCCATGCGAGATAGGCATTACCATTGGCCACTGAACCGGCAAACCAGGTCAGCACGCCGCGGTAGCGCTCCATTTCAGCCGGCTCCGGCAGCTTGGTGCGAACATCGTGGAAGCGCAGGATGAAGCCCAGGTGATTGAGCGGCATTTCGGCAAAGCGATGAATCCGCGTGAGGTCGGCGTCGCCCTCTTGCGCGCCGTCGTAGAGCGCGATGATCTCCCGCTTGACCGGGATCGGTTCCTGCGCAAGCGCTCCGGCGGCATTGCCGCCGATGGCCTCGATGATTGAAAGACCGGCGGCCATCAGCCAAATTCGGATGCGTGTTGACATATCTATGTCTCGAGCCAGGAAACGATCAGCGCTCGCGAAAGGCGCGTTCGAACTGGTCGGTGAGAGGTTTCGTCAAATATGACAGCGCGGTTCGTGTCGATGTCTCGACGAAGGCTTCGACCGGCATCCCGGGTACCAAATGGACCGCAAGCCGTGCGAGGTCGTCTTTGTCGGGTACGATGCGAGCAGTGTAGTAGAATTGTCCGGTTTCCTTATCCCTGACGGCATCCGGGGAGAGTCTTGTCACCACTGCCTTCACCTCTGGCGTCGTTCGCTGGTTGAAGGCGGTGAAGCGCAGTATGCCCTGCCGCCCTATCTTCAGCTGGTCGATATCGGAACTTGGGATGCGAACCTCGACAGACAGTGAATCGCTGCTTGGAACGATCAGCATCAGCTGTTCGGCTGGGCCGACCACGCCACCGACGGTATGGACGCTGAGCTCGTGAACCATCCCGTCGATCGGGGCCCTGAGTTCGACCCGCCGCAACTGATCCTCAGCCGCAATTTTTCTTTCCTGCAGTTCGGCGACGCGGCCCTCGACCTCGCGCAGCTCTTTTTGCGCGTCGGAGAACCGGTTCTGATCGATGGAGATGGTTTGCAGTCGCGTCTCTGCGATCTGGCCGCCGAGCCTGGCGACTTGAGCCACCAGCGTTCCGACCTCACCCTCGATGCGGGTCTCGTCGCGCTGCAGGCTGAGGACGCGTGTCACCGGCAGCAGAGTCCGCCGATAGAGATCGTCGACCCGCGATAGCTCCTCATGAATCAATGCAACTTCGCGGGCCTTGGCTGAGCGCTGCAGCGTCAGCCCTTTGATCTCCTCCTCGTTCTGCTTGATCCGCTCGCCGAGTTGCGCCTTCTGTCCGTTGGCCGATGCAACCCGGGCTTGGAACAAGCGCCTCTCGCCGCCGGCTACGCGCTCTGCTTCCGGATCGGATGTCGCGAAGCCAGGCGGAAATTCCAGATCGCTCCGATCGTCGCGCTCGGCAGCCAGGCGCGTCTTGCGGCCGATCAACTCGGTCAGCTGCGCCGTGTAGATACCCAGCAGCGCACGCGCCTGCGTGTCGTCCAGCTTGACCAGCAGATCGCCGGCGGAGACTCGACTGCCGTCTCGCACGAGGATTTGTCCGATCACGCCGCCTTGCGGATGCTGCATCTTCTTGCTGTTGCCATCGACCACGACGATCCCATGTGCGATGACGGCTCCGGACAGGGTCGCAACGCTGCCCCAGGCGAAAACAGCAAGCCCGATCAAGGCGGAAAGGACCAGGCCGGTGGCAAGCGGCCGTCGCATCCCGGCGTCATCCGCCAGCACCGCCGCGGGGCGGCTCTCTTTCGAGGCCCGCAAATTGTTGTTCAGGGGTACAACCGAAGCCGTCATGCTTGAACTCGCTCCCACTCTGTCTCGTCAACTAACGGCGGTCCGAACCGGCTGGAGCAGGACCTTCTTCAGTACCTCCTCTTTCGGGCCGAACGCGCTCAATTGCCCTGCATTGATCATGGCGACATGATCGACGGTGTTGAGTGCGCTGGGCCGATGTGCAATGACAAGCACGATGCCCCCCCGATTTCGGACGCCCTGGATCGCAGCTGACAATGCCTCTTCGCCCTCGGCATCCAGATTCGAGTTCGGCTCGTCGAGAACGATCAGAAACGGATCACGGAACAACGCGCGGGCAAGCGCGACCCGCTGGCGCTGGCCGGCCGACAGTGCCGAGCCGTCGGGTCCGACATTCGTCTCGTAGCCACTCGCGAGGTGGAGGATCATATCGTGGACACCAGCAGCCTTGGCCGCCGCGATAATGGCGTCGCTGTCCTGCTCCTCTTCGAGACGGCAGATGTTTTCTGCGATGGTGCCTTCGAACAGCGTCACATCCTGGGGCAGATAACCGATATGCCGGCCCAATTCGTCCGGTGACCACCCCTCGAGTGCGGCGCCGTCGAGGCGAATGGAGCCGCGCAGCGGTAGCCAAACGCCGGTAATTGCGCGCGCCAGCGACGATTTGCCGGCCGCACTCGGGCCAATGACGGCCAGCGCCTGGCCGCGCCGCAGTTCGAAGCTGATATCGAGCAGAACTGGACGCTCGGTGCCGGGCACGCACACTGTCATGTGCTCCAGCGTGAGCCGTTCGACCGGAGGCGGAAGAGCCAACGGCCGGTGAACGGCCGGAGACATGTCGAGCATCTTCGACAGCCGGCCGTAGCTTTGCCGCGCGGCCAGAAAATTGCGCCAGTGCGCAATCACCTGCTCGACCGGGGCCAATGCCCGGGAGGTGGTGATGGAGGCCGCAATGATTACGCCGCCGGTAACTTCGCCGCGAAGGGTCAGGTAGGCGCCCAACCCGAGGATCGCCGATTGCAAAATCAATCGCAGGAATTTCGAGACGGCGGTCATTTTCGAGATCATGTCGCTCGCCCTGGTCTGCAGCACCAGGTAGCTTTGGTTGACCTTCTCGAAGCGGTTGACGGCGCGGCTGGCGAATCCCATGGCCTGCAGCGCCTCGGCATTACGCGTATTTGCGTCGGCGATGGCCTTGCGCGCTGCATCGGCGCGAGCGCTTGCCTGTACCTCGTTGCGCGAGAGCCGCTCGGTCAGGAATGTGAGCAGAACCAGCAATAGCATCCCGGACAAACACATGAGACCGAGCAAGGGATGCAACAGGTACACGAAAGCCAGATAGAGCGGCATCCACGGCAAATCCAGAAACGCAATCGGACCGCCATTGGCGAAAAAGCCGCGGATCGTGTCGACGTCGCGCATCGGCTGCTGCGCCGTCGACGCTGATGCACCTTTGAGCGGCAAGTTGACGACCACGGCGTGCACGGGGCCTGCTATTCGACGATCGAACAGCGCGGCGGCCCGGCCGGACGCCTGGTTGCGCAGCAGGTCGAGGGTCCCGTGGAAGGAGTACAGGACCACCATCAGAACTGACAACGAAACCAGCGTCGGTACGCTGTGGCTCGACAACACGCGATCATAGACCTGGAGCATGTAGAGGGAACCGGTCAGCGCCAGCAGGTTGATGATCCCGGAGATCACGGATACCGCGAGGATGGCCCCGCGAAACCCGCTGAACGCGGCGGCAAGATCGGGAGATCGGATCGCGGACTGATCGGCTAGCTTTTTTGGCAAGGTCCTGCGCCTCATTGCGATAAAGAGTGGACTGGCCCGGCTACGAGCGGTGGATCGACGTGCGGCAATGTGCCAAGACGGGTACTTTGAAGACTGGTCCTTTGAAGGCTGGTCCTTTCATTGACCGTTATACAAAATGGATGTCGCTGGAGGCGCTGAACTTGAGAAGCGTGAGCGACACGTTATTGAGCGTGACCGTATCCGTCGGATCCACCGTGATCACGACGTTGTTGCCTGATTGCGCCACGGTGACGAGCCCGCCCGCAACGTTGTGCGCGGTCCCGTTGGCGAGCGAGCTGGCAGTCGTGCCGGCGGCGAACATGGACGATGAGAACAGCAGGACGTCGTTGTTGGAGCCGGTGGTCGTAAAATCGGTGATCACGTCCTTGCCGAAACCGGCATTGTAAATGCCACCGGTGGTGGTCGGGTTGACCGGTGCGAACACCAAGGTATCGGAGTTGCTCCCACCTGTGAGCGTGTCGTTTCCCGCTTTGCCGGTCAGCGTGTCGTTGCCTGAGCCGCCGGAAAGAGTGTCGTTTCCGGCGCCGCCTGTGATGGTGTTCGCGAGCGTGTTGCCGGTGCCGTTGAAGGCGGCGGTTCCGGTGTAGGTCAGATTCTGGACGTTGGTTGGCATTGTGTAGCTGGCCAGCGTGGTGGTTACAGACGAATTCGTGCTGCCGGACGACTCGGTCACCACGGTCGATGCGCTGGTCACATTGAAGGTGTCTGCACCGCCGCCGCCCGTGAGCGCGACACTGGCGAAGCCGCCATCGCCCAGCGTATCGGCGCCCGTGCTGCCGGTAATCGATTGCCCGGCCGCGGTTGCCGTCGAGGTAAAGCTTGTGCTGCCGGTGTGGACGAGTGCCTCGACATTGGCCGTCAACTGATAGTTCGATAGCGCGGTCTGCACGGTGTCGGTGCCGCCACCTGCGAGCTCGGTGACGACGGTGCCAGCGATGCTCACGACGTAGGTGTCGTTGTCAGTACCGCCGAACAGCGTTACGCCGCTTTTGCCGTTGTCTCTCAGAGAATCCGTACCAGCTCCGCCGTCCAAAACCTGATTGTTGGCGCCGGCTGTCAGGGTGTCGTTGCCCGCGAGCCCGGAAATGATGGCACCCGAAATCGTGCTCGTCAGGGTGTCGTTGCCAGTTGTTCCATTGACGATCGTCGGTGAAGCCAGCTGCGCCGCCGTCAGAACGAGCCCGTCGCTGAACTGGAACAACTCGAATTTGGTGAAAGTCGTGGTGCCGTTTGGCGAGCCTGCACTGGTGTCGACCAGGGTGACGCTGCCGTCCGGATTCGAGTGGCTGGTGAACTGCGAGATCAGGCCGGTAAATACGGCGATGTCGGTGCCATCGCCGCCGTTGAGGGCGCTGGTCCCCTTAAAGCCACTGAACGTGTTGGCCAGCGCATTGCCGGTGGCGGTGATGCCGGTAGTACCCGTGTAGACGAAATTCTCCACATTGTCGGGCAGCACGTAGGTGCCAAGGTTGGTGCTGACGACGTCGGTGCCGGCGTTGAGCTGTTCGACAATAACGTCATTCGCTCTGGTCACGACATAGGTGTCGTTGCCGGCTCCGCCGATCATGGTATCGACGATGCTTGCCACCGCAGCTATGCCGGCATCGCGAAGCGTGTCATCGCCGTCACCGCCGTCCAGGGTGGTGTTGCCTCCCGTACCGGCCGTCAGCGTGTCGTTGCCGCCCAGCCCGAGGATGAGCTGGCCCGAGTTGGCGGTCGCGGAGCCGGTCAACGTGTCGTTGCCCGCGGTTCCCGTGATCACGGCAAACGGCAGTTGAGCCTGGGTCAACACAGCTCCGTCACCGAACTGGTAGTTCTGGATATTGATGTCGGTATCTGTGCCGTCGGACGAGTCTGTGCGCTGGTCGGCGACGGTGACGCTACCGTTTGCATTCAGCGTGAAAATATAGTCGGTCACAATCCCGGAATAGGTTGCGGTATTTGTGCCGGTGCCGCCGTCGAGTGTGTCATTGCCCGCGCCGCCGGTCAGAATGTCGTTATCGCCTGCACCGCTGAGCGTGTCGTTGCCGCCCCCGCCGTAGAGAACGTCGTTACCAGCTCCACCGTTGATGGTGTCGTCGGCCGAACCACCGAAGATGATGTCCACGCCGCTCGACGCGACCGCGCTCGCACCGCTCGAGACCGTGACATTGTGCAGGACCGGCACGCCCACCGGCGAGCTCGAAGAGACCGCCAACGCCCCATCATTGAACATCAGCGCCAGATCGGCTCCAAACAATGTGGCGGCGGGGGCGCCCTGGATCGAAACGATGTTCGTATCGATCGTCTGGAGGTGGATGTCGACCTCTCCGTCGCCCGTCATCGAGAATGCCAGGTTCGTGCCATCGCCGGTAACCGATCGGAGGTCGGCGCGCATCGGCAGCGAGTTGATATGCGTGACGTCGTCCTGCGAGGTGCCGAGCGTGACGGTGAAGGTGCCGCCGACGGAAGGCAGGAAGATGCTGTTGCTGTCGTAGGCATACCAGGTGCCTGCGTTTTGAATAATCAGGTCAGTGGTGCCGCTGGTGACGTTCAATGCCATGGCGCCGAGATCGGGCGCCGAGGGATCCGGCGTGATCGTCGCCGTGATGACGTTGCCGTTGGTGGTTTCGGAAAGCGTGGCCTTCTGCTGCGCGGCGATGCGCGCGGCGAGATCCTCGGAAGTCACGAATTCATAGCCGGCGTTAGCGGCGTAGGCGATGAAGTCCGTGAACATCTGGGCGTTATAGCCCGCGTTGGCCCCCGTGCCGCTGGTATCCCAGTTGGTCGGACCATAATCGTGCCAGGGCCACACGATCACAGGCGTCTGTGAATTCGCAGACAGCTGATTGAACAACGACGACCAGTCAGCGAGCGCCTGCGCGGGCGTCTTGTTCTGAAACTGTATCTCGGTGAAGTCGAACGTGATGTTCGGCGCAATGTAGACTGAGCCGGTATCGGTCGGGCTGATGTAGCCGAACGCATTGGGAGAGCCGGAGCCGACCCCGGTCCAGCCGCCGGTGAGATAGCCGGTGAGCCCCCCCGCCACAGTCTGATAATACTGCATGATCTGGTGGGACGTGCTCACAGTCTCGTTGGCGCCAGGCACGGCCGCACCGGCAATCGTGATGCCGATGTTCTGCCCCTCGATCGTCTTTGATTGCCCGAACTCGTAGGCGAAGGTCCATTTGGGCCCCGAACCATTCGCCGGCGCCGTCACGTAAAGGGTATTGGTGTTCTCGTCCCAGGTGGAGGTCGTCACACCGTTCACCACAGTGGTAGGCACCGGGTTACCGTTGGCGTCGAGCGTCGGCGGATTGATGAGGTGGGTATAGGAGTGATTGCCGATCTCGCTACCCATGGCGATGATCGCCTTGTAGTAGGCTGTGGAGACGGCCCAGTTGGTCGAGTTCGCGTTGGCTGGATTGGCGTTGTCGCCGATGTTTACAAAGTAGGAGCCGACAAAGCCGTATTGCTGCTTCCACTGCTGCAGCATCGGGATCAGGGCATCGTAGATACCTTGCTGGCCTGCGCCTGGAGAGACGTCTGACGGGAACTGCGACTGGTCCATATCGGTCCGCGAGTTGAAAACGCCAGCCATGCGCGTCATGTCGAGCGACAGGCTGGGCGTCGTACCGAACACCGCATTCTGGATGGCGTGCTGCAGCAGGTTGCTGTCGCCAAGCAGGCCCGTGGTCGCGAACACGGTGTTGGTGCTGCCGGTGGTGGTCTGCACCACGCCGGCGACAGTGGCCCCACCCTGGATGTTGATGTCGGCGAGTACTGTCGCCGGCTGCGTGACACCCGAGAACGTCAGGTAGCCGGTGTTGGTGTAGTACCCCGCGGTCGTCCCCGCGAACTGACCGCTGGCGCCGCCGATGAGTTCACCTGCGGCGTAGCCGGCCACGACAGTATTGTGATTGGCAAGCGCGGTTGCATCCGCCGTCACCGAGTAGGTCGCGGTCCCAGACGAGTTCAGGGTCACGTTAAGCAGCGTCTGCATATTGGCATAGGAATTCCCGGGCAGCGCCGCACCGGTCTGGTCATTGGTCAGGAAGTTGCCCGCCGTGATGATCGGCACATGATAGTCATAGACCACGTGGCTCAGGGCGCTGACGATCGCGGAGACCTGGCTCGACTGGACATCCTCCATGGAGGGGAAAATCAGCGCGCTGTATTGCGAGAGCTTGGCGACGTTGGTGAGGTCGGCCTCGCTCAGGAGGTCATAGGAGACGCCGGCGGCTGCCGCCTGATGCTGGGCCGCCATGAACAGCTCGGCATAGGCCGTCTGACCGGCCGCCCCGCCGCCGAAATACAGCGCGGCGGTCGTCGCCGAATAGACGATGCCGACCTTCTTGATGGCGCTGTTGACCGGGACTAGCGTGGAGGGATCAGTGCTGACGTATTGCGGGCTGTTGGTAAAATCGCCGGGCAGAGCGGCTGCCCCGTTGTTGATCAGGGCGGAGAAATTGATCGAGGTAGGTGCGGCACCGCCCGACGGCGTCAACAGCGTCTGCGGGATTGCGATTTCGATACTTTCGCCATTGCTGGAGGCGCCGAAATGGAGCGGCGTCCCGCCGTTGAGCTGGGTGGCGACGCCGGCGGATGTGACCGAGTACAGATAGGGCTGAAGCACGCCACTCGAGTCGAGGGAGAATTGCACGTAATACTCGGCGCCCACGCTGCCGAACGGCGTAAAACCAGTCGCTCTATTTTGGTCCGTATTCAAATAGATGAAGGTATTTGCGGCGATGACCGGATCTGTTGTGACAGCCGCTTCGATACCGATCACATAATTTTTGCCGGACGTCGCATCGGTGAGGAGGGCGCCATAGAGCTGATACGCCGCGACGGTGTTTTCCGGCCTCTCGACGGCGTCGGCTGCCGGCCAATCGGTGAATTGCCCGTCGAGCGTGATCAAATTTCCAATCGTGGTCGCCATCTGTTCGATCCTCCAAACGATCTCGGCCCCCGCCGTGGCAATGACGTTGCGAGGCCGCATGAAGCGACCCTGATGCAGCCCAACGCCCTTCAGACGTGCGCTTGTGTCGCGTTGGATCATCGCGGGATGCGAAAATGCTGCGATCGCTTCCCGGCCCCGACGAGCGGATTGAACAGCCTATCGGTTGACGACATTACTAAAATGCAGAAGGAGCAAGCATGTCCAACCGAAATCTCTGTCGCGTGTCAGACTCCGCCGTTCGTTCGAGAAAACGGATATTTTGTCGCGCCTACATGCGAAATGGAGATGGGC
>JAQGJF010000513.1 GCA_028290765.1 Tardiphaga sp. | reverse complement strand
TGGCTCTGCACGCCTCGGCCTCTTGCGAAACCCACCCCCGCGCGGCCGATCGCATCGCGGATGGCTTGGAACGGCTTGGACGTCGCTTCCTCCGCCCCGCGCAGGACGAGGCTGATGTCCGGATGGGCGATGAGCCGGCCCGGACGGTCCAGCACGAAAGCGAAGCCGGCTTTTCCCACCTTGATGTCTGATATGACGTCCCAGATCAGTTTGAGGTTGACTTCGGCGATGACGGTGCCGGCCGAGGCCCGGTTGCCGGAAATCGCAACCATCAGGTATGGCTCGGAGCCTCGGTTATAGCTCACGTCGCCAAACCAGATCCGGGCCGAGCGGGCGCCAACGACCGCGGGATTGGCGGATCGGTCAGTGCGGCTGTCTATTCGATTGAGCCCGATACGCGAGACATAGAGGCGTTCTCGTCCCGCATGGTCGAGGAGTGCGAGACTCGCGACCGCAGGGTCTTGGCGAAACAAGCGCAATGCGTCGCTCCGCCGCCTCTCGTCGGGGTCGTCAGTCCAGGGAAGCTGGACCAGCCAGCCAAGCTCGTTGGTGATGCCGTCGAGGAAGCCATGGATCCTGGCTGCGGCCGACGTCGCCTGGATGCCGAGCAGTTGGTCTATTCTCGCACGCTGATCACGATAGCCGAGCCAGGCTTCGATGATACCGTTGATCGCAAGTGGAATCGCCACGGCCATAAAAAGCACGAGCAAGTACTTCTGGAAAAGGCCGCGAAACCGTTGCCGGACCATCATGCCAGCGCACCCCCGTCCGATTCCGACAGGACAGACGACAACAAATTAAATTCAGCTTTGAAGCGGGAGCTGCTCGAGGCTGCAGCGGCCTGCAAATGTTAACGCCATTCGGCCTCGAACACTACCGCATCCTTTCGACTGAAATGTCGGTGTCAATCCGGGAAGGGCGTGGCATTGCGTCGCGAGAGTCCGCTTTCTATGCCAGCGCTGCAGCTTGAGCCGCCGTCGATCCTACTTCAGCGGATGTTCGACGAGGTTGTGCAGCACCAGCGGCCCTGGAACGTGCAGCAGCCGCCCGCCCTCGTCGATCCGCCCGAGCAGGATCGGCGAGAAGCCGAGCTGTTCGGCCAGCGCCTTCACGGTCGCGCTCGCTCTGTCGTCATTGCTGGCCACAAACACGACGCGCCGATGGCAATCGCCAATGTGTAATGCGTAGCTTTGCGGCGGGCCCATGTCGGAACGTCCGCTTCTGGCGGCGGGCTCAATTGGTCATCGCAACACTCTAATCTTTAGCAAAGATGGAGTGTGGACATGAAACAGCGACGTCGCATTTATTACTCCGCTGCCCAGTTCGCTGTCAGTCGACCTCGCTCCTTCGACATCTACAGCGCTTTCCGGTCATATTGGATCACTCAGTGATCCAATATGACCGGAAAGCGCCGTAGATTCTACGGTTGGCGCATGTCCTTGTCGGCGAACCGGATCCACTTCGCCGGGACATGCGCTAGCTCAACTCTTATGCCGGCAGAAACTGACGCTGTCCGAAGCTGCTGAGGACTTGCGAACTGCACAAGCTCTCTTTCCAACCTTCATCGACGTTGCACGGAGGCAGCCGATACTTCGCTCCGCACACAAATGACCTTGACGCGCTCGTCGGGCTCGAGCCCCCGACCAATGGAGGTCCCGGCCAGGTATGCCTGTCCATGCAGGAAGCATGTGGCCGGACTTCCGAACTCAGCCGGGACACGAAAGACAGCTGTCGCATTGTGCCGGGTACAATCATGAAGTTCGGGTGCCGCGGCAACCGAGCAAATAAGAACCAGCGCCGTCAGCATCCGGAAGCTCCAATCTACCTGGCTGAAAGACCAACCGTCTTTGACGTCACCACGGCCTCCTTCAATCCTGGCCGCGGCGTCAAAACTGCCACCTGATGAGGGGAAGCGGGCATGCCGCCCCACGTCAGAGCAGGAGTGGGCGCCTGCTCCGCAACGTTCGCCGATCCGAGCACCGCGACCTGATGCCGGGTCATCGGAAAGCCCGACACTTCAAACGTCGGAAGCTCTCCAGCTGCTGCAGTTGCTCCTTGCAAGGCGACCGCGAGGCCTGCACTCAATAACAATCGGTACATGGCAATCTCCTTCAACAAACAGAGATATTCGCACTCAACGTCCACATTGACCTGGTTCAATTCGCCGGCACTCCGTGAGGCGCCGCAGCCCAGCATCCGACACACCGTCATTCGGGGAAACAGAGAACTCCCTGCGAGGTCCTGGGAAATTTGCCCGACGTTGAACCAGGCCGTATCGAGCGGTGGCTGAATGCTGTAGTCTGGGGAGAACGTCACGGGTTCTTCGCCATGGGGGAGACAAAGGCTCTTCGGCATCGGCCGGCCTTCGATCTTAAATGGTCGCTACTGAGGCAAGTAGCGGCCGTCGCGCTACTCTGTTTTCTTGGTGGAGCGGCGATCTCCGTGCACCAGGCAGGAGAGGAGACGTTGAAGGCCACCCGGGCTGTAGCGGATGCTGTTGGCAGGTTTCTGGAGTTGCCGCTACGGGTCCATCTCGAACGGCCGCCTACCCTCAGACAACGCGTTGATCTGCAAGAGCGCTTTCGTCAGATGGATGCCTTTCTCGACCAGGTGTTGAGCCCGGGTCAGTGCGTGCAGCTCAAAGAAGCGGAGAAGGATGTCATCTCCAGCTGTCTGGGTTTCCACAGTCAGGCGGGTGAGGCGCCGGCATGGTTTTCGGCGCTCTATCAGCGGGCGGTCGGCAGTCGGATGTCTTACGAGCGTCCCGTCACGCACCAGGGTCTCGTACTTGGCACGGTCGTCGTCAGTTCGGACCCATCAGCCGTGACCGCGCGCGCCTGGTCTGAAATCTCGCGGATGCTCGGCGTCTCCGCCGCGACGATCGGCGCTCTCGGCATCCTGGTGTATTTTGTCGTCGAGCGCGCGCTGCGGCCGACAACAGATGTCGTGAACGGCCTCAACCGGCTGGCTGCGG
Organism: Tardiphaga sp.; assembly: GCA_028290765.1. Next base: position 3,494 of record JAQGJF010000513.1, on the reverse strand, counting down.
GCGATCTGAAGTGCCGTCTCCCGCCGTTCCGACTCGCTGAGTTGCAAAGAATAAGCAACGTCTTCAACGATCTGGCGAACACCCTGGAAGTCGCGACCCTCGAGCGCGCCGACTTTGCGCGACGTCTGGTGGAAGCCCGGGAGCAGGAAAGGCGTCACCTCGCACGGGTGCTTCATGACGAGCTGGCCCAAAGCCTCAGCGCCATGAGTGCGACGGCAGCCTCGATCAAGGTCACCGCCGCGACCGATTGTCCATCTCTTGTTCCCGAAGCGCAGGCCCTGACGGAAACTGCGGGCCATATCATGAAGGGGCTTCGCAGGACCGTGCAGGAGTTGAGACTGCAGGAGATTGACGATGGCGGTCTGCTCACGAACCTCGAGGGACTGATCGCCGATCATAATCACCGCGGTTGTGGGAAGACCCAATTCCTGCTGGAGGCGCACGGCGACGTGAACGCGCTGCCCCTGGCGATTACCGGTCACGTCTTTCATATCGTTCAGGAGGGCCTGACAAACGCAGTGAAGCATGCGCAGGCAGCCAATGTGCGTGCCGTGGTGCGCATCGACCTTGCGAAAGGCGGTGCGCCACTTTCCGGCGCTGGCCTGGTCGAGGCGACCGTTGAGGACGACGGTGCGGGATTGGCGCACCAGATCAGGGGAGGGGCTGGTTTTGGCCTCGGGCTGATCGGGATTCGCGAGAGAACGCTTGCGCTGGGCGGGGAGATGAGCGTTGTGTCGAGGCCGGAGAAAGGCCTCATCCTCAGCGTCACGATTCCTGTTGCGAATACCGCGGGTCCAGCATCATGAGGCCGCGAAATATCAGCGTCATGCTTGTCGATGACCACGCGGTCGTGCGTGAGGGATACCGCCGGCTTCTTGAAAAGCATGAAGGCATTGTAGTCGTCGCCGAGGCCGCCGATGCGGCGAGCGCCTATCAAGCCTACAAGAGTAAAAATCCCGATGTTGTGGTGATGGACGTTTCATTGCCCGGCCGCGGCGGCATTGATGCCATTCGCCAGATCCGTCAGTGGGATCCGGCTGCGCGCCTGCTGGTTTTCACCATGCACTTGAGCGCTACCTTCGCTCTCCAGGCCTTCAGGGCCGGTGCAAAGGGCTTTGTCACAAAGAGCAGCCCGCCCGAGTTGCTCGTCAGCGCGGTGTGTGACGTGGCCGCCGGCCGCGTCGCAATTTGCCCCGAGGTCAATGAAGCCCTTGCAAGGAGCAGCTTGCAGAACGATGCAAGCGCCATCGATACCCTGGCGCCACGTGAATTCGAGATCCTGCGCATGTTACTCGATGGCCGGTCGGCCGAGGAAATAGCCGCCGCATTCAATCTCAGTCCGAAAACCGTCTCGAACTACCACTACACCATCAAATCGAAGCTCAGCGTTGCTTCCGATGTCGAGCTTGTGTTTTTTGGGCTGCGAAGCGGGTTAATAGGGCGAGTGGAGGAGCGCGGGCACTGGACAATTTCCGATCTGCCTAACGGCTAGAGCATGATCCCGAAAAGTGGATACCGGTTTTCGGACAAGATCATGCTCAAACAATAAGTTAGAGCGGGATGACGATTCGAAGATAAGTCATCCCGCTCTGGGTGGTAGGCATCAGTCAGCGGGTGGGCAGGCATTAAACAACCGATCTGCGCTGAGGTCCGTTATGGGTCCCGGAAGCAGACAAGCACTATCGATCGCCTGGCATCCATCGGCGATCAGGTGCGAAAGGCCAATTGAAGAGGTAACCCTCGGCATCGGACGCTTCCGGGTATGCCTAGTCAACGACGCTGGTTGAGCGGTCGGCTACACCCGTTCACAACACTGTTATTGCGACCTGTCGCGCTCTTCGCCTCCCTCAACTGGGCCTCTCGCGCTTGTTGATGTACTCTGGGCGGAGCAGCTGCACGGTCGCCAGGAGGAATTTACATGACCACCGTTGTACTCAACCGCCGCAATCTCCTCGCTGCTGGCGGGTCTGTCTTAGCAACCGGGGTTTTGGCAACCGGGGTTTCCGGGCTCCTGTTGCCCGCCCGCGCGGAAGGCCTCGCACCGACCCCTTCGATGCAGGGCGGGTCCAACAACTACCGCCAGGGCGCGCCGACCGTGGATCGGATCGGCAAGGGTGGCTTCTGGATGAGTGGCACCGTACGCCGCGCAGGCGACGGGGCTCCGCTTGCCGGGCAGCGCGTCCAGATCTGGGCGCACACGACCGAAGGGCAGGAGCACGAACCGCAAAGTCATGGAGCCACGCTCACCGACAAGAACGGGGCATTCCGTCTCGAGATGCCGCAGATCATTCCCATCTTCGGCCAACCGCATGGTCACCTCGCCTATGACAGTGGCGAATTCAAAACCGTCTTCCTGCGTCCCGTGATGCGGAGCGCAAAGGAGACCCGCCTGGAGGCGCACTTCGTCCTTCAGCCGGTCTGACCGAGTTGCGAACAAAGGGACGGAGATTGGCCAAGGTAAACTTGATCCGGATCCTGATCTGGGTCGCTCTTGCAACCGCCGTTTGCGTGCCGATCGCCGCAGCAGCTTTGAGCCCGCTGCTCGCGTGGCGCGGCCTGGTCTACATACTGGCCGGGTTCGCAGGGATTATCGCACTGGGCGTCATGCTGTTTCAGCCTTTGCTGATTGGCGGATATTTACCGGGACTGTCGACCCGTATTGGGCGGCGTGCACATCGCTGGATCGGAGGCGCGCTGGTGGTGGCGGTGGTGATCCACGTCGGGGGCCTTTGGATCACTAGTCCGCCGGACATGATTGACGCCCTTCTCTTCTCATCGCCGACGCCGTTCTCCCCCTGGGGTGTGATCGCCATGTGGGCAATCTTCGCCGTCGCGCTTTTGGCTGCACTCCGCCGGCGATTGGGACTGCGACCGCGAACGTGGCGCATCGCCCATATGCTCCTCGCGATAGTCATCGTCGTAGGGAGTGTGGTCCATGGCATACTGATCGAGGGGACCATGGAAACGATGTCGAAGGCGGCGCTTTGCGCGCTGGTCCTCGCGGCGACCATAAAAGTCATGGCTGACCTCCGGGTGTGGAGAAAGCCCGTAGCGCGGGTTGGAGCCGACTTGTCCGCCGTAGCTCGAAGAGCGAAGGCGGAAGGCGGAACCCGCCATCTTGGCGATTCATAACGGCGGATCGCGATCCGCCCTGCGAGCTCGCCGATCATCGCCTGGGTCCCGCGGGACAATGGATGATCGAGCATCTGGGGGATTCTATAGGCCGTCGTTCGCCGTTTGGGGAAGACGATTCCGCAACGTAAGCCGTGGACGTGAAGCCGATCGAACGTCCGCTTCTGGCGCAAAGCGGACATTCGGCGCACTGCCGAAGTCTGCTAAGTGCCATGAACAGACATCGACTGGCCACGTCGACGGCTAGGAGTTAAGCACCGAAGCGGCGTTTAGTCTGGGCGTGAACTCATACGCCGACGGTCATCGGATTGCACGGGTAGCAATCGTCCCGATGCAACCGCCCTTGACGCAGAACGGCGGCA
>JAQGJF010000366.1 GCA_028290765.1 Tardiphaga sp. | reverse complement strand
TTCGGGCCTCATCCGAGAAAGCTGAATGGTTTCAGCCACATGATATTCCGAGTTTCGGATGATCCGAGTTTCGGAATATCCCGGGATGTGTCGCTTAACATGACGCCGGTGCAGTTCATGATCCTGTCGCAGGCGATCATCTTCATCCTGGGCTGGCCGCTGGAATGGACCGAGATCATCGTGATCTTCGTGCCGATTTTCCTGCCGATGCTGAAGCACTTCGAGATCGATCCGATCCTGTGGGGCGTGCTGGTGTTCGTGAACCTGCAGGCCGCGTTCCTGTCGCCGCCGGTAGCAATGTCGGCCTTCTACCTGAAGGGCGTCGCACCGAAACACGTCACGCTCAACCAGATCTTCGCCGGCATGATGCCCTACATGCTGATCGTCATCGTCTGCATGATCTTCATGTACATCTGGCCGGGCATGACGCTGTGGCTGCCGAATTATCTCTACGGTAATTGAGGGATCGACAGCCTCTCCAGTCGCCCCGGCGAAGGCCGGGACCCATAACCCCTGGCATCGCTTGTTACAGAGTGCCGCTACCACCCTGCCTTAATGGGAGCACACGGCGTCTGGATCCCGGCCTTCGCCGGGACGACTCGTGGAGAGGCCGTCCGGGCTGCTGACCGCTTAACTGTAGGGCCAATCCAGCCTGCCCCAAAAGGCAGCCCCAAACGCCCGGCCTTCCCATTTCGTTTTATATGATGTACATCATCCAAAATATCGACTGGAGCGCCGCCATGACCGACCAGATCCTGTCCGCGACTGACGACGCCGTGCCGGCAAAGGGCCGTTCCACCACCCTGCAGATCGCGGTGCTGGCGGCGCTGGCCTCGGTCGGCACGCTCGCCACCAACATCCTGCTGCCCTCGCTGCCGCAGATGGCGGCATCGCTGACGGTTTCGACCGCCGCGGTGACCGCGTCGATCACGGTATTTTTGGCGGTATTCGCGATCGGACAATTGCTGGTGGGCCCGATCTCGGATCGCTATGGCCGGCGCGTGCCGGTGCTGGCGGGTTTCGTGGTCTTCATCGCCGGCAGCATCTGGTGCGGGCTCGCCACCGACCTGCCCGGCCTGCTGATCGGCCGCGTCATCCAGGCCGCGGGCGCATGTGCGACCTCGGTGCTGTCGCGCGCCATCGCCCGCGACCTGTTCAGCGGCGCGGCCTTGGCGCGCGCCATGGCGCTGATCATGATCGCGATGGCCGCGGCTCCCGGCTTCTCGCCGCTGCTCGGAGGCGCACTCGATCATGTTTTCGGCTGGCGCTCGGAATTCGTCTTTGTCGGCGTCTTCGCGGCGCTGTCCGCCGCGGCCTTTGCCGCGGTGCTCGGCGAGACCCATCGCTCGACCCGAATCCCGCTCAATCCGCTGGCCATCGCCAAAACCTATTTCGGATTATCGGCGGATCGCCGCTTCCTGATCCCGGCGGCGACGGTCAGCCTGATCATGGGCGGATTGTTTTCGATGTTCTCGGCAGCGCCGCGCATCCTGATCGAGGGCCTGCATTTCACCCCGATCGCGCTCGGCCTGTTCTTCGCCGGTACGGTGCTGATCGTGTTCGGCGCCGGCATGCTGGCCACCAAACTGGCACCGCGCTTCGGGCTCGACCGCGCCATCCGGAGCGGACTGCTGCTGGCGGCGGCCGGCAGCGTCGCGATCCTGCTGGTGGCGATATTCGATGCCCGCTTCCTGCCGTTCCTCGGCGCCATGTGTTTGTTCCTGCTCGGCATGGGTATCGTCAATCCGCTCGGCACCGCGCAGGCGCTGTCGCCGTTCGGCGAGAAAGCCGGCGCAGCGTCGGCGCTGCTTGGCTTCTGGCAGATGATGGGGGCGGCGATCGGGGTGTGGCTGGCCGCGACGGTCTCCCATGAGGCGATGTTCGCGCTCGGTATCGTGCTGACGGTGGCTTCGCTGCTGGCGCTGGTGCTCTACACGAGGCGGACGAGGACCACCTGAATGACGGCGTTTCTCCGGAAAATTCGGGGTTAGCCGTCATTTCCGCTTTCAACCTTGACCTGATCCCGGCAAAGCTCCAGCATCGCCGGATGGAAAAAGAAACTGAAAAAGAAACCGGTGTCGCCGCTGCGATCAGGGGCTTTGTGCGGTGGTCGGTCACGCCGCCGCAATCCTATGCGGTCTATCTCGTCTCCCTGTTCGCCATTGCCGGATTGTCGTTCTACGCGGGGTCGTTGAAGCCCAAGAAGGCGGTCAGCGTGCCACCACAGGTGACCGCACAGCCGCACAGCTGAGCGCGCCCGCCTCTCCTACCGCTTCGGTGCAACGGCCTCGCCGTCTTCCTTGACGAAATTATCCACGGGATGGTCGAGCAGATCGAGCACTGCTTCCGACGGACGGCACAGCCGGGTGCCCTTCGGCGTCTCGACGATGGGACGGTTGATCAGGATCGGATGCGCCAGCATAAAGCCGATCAATTCCTCGTCGCTCCATTTGGGATCGCCGAGCCCGAGATCGGCAAAAGGCGTGCCCTTCTCGCGCAACAGCGCGCGGGCCGAAATCCCCATCGCGCCGATCAGTTCGACCAGCCGCGCTCTGTCGGGTGGATGCTTCAGATATTCGATCACCACCGGCTGTTCGCCGCTTTGGCGGATCATCGCCAGGGTGTTGCGCGAGGTGCCGCAATCGGGATTGTGATAGATGGTGACGGTCACGGCTGCACCTCCTTGGTCATCGCGCTCCCCTCGCCTGCACGCAGCAGCCAGTTCATCAGCACGAATGCGACGACCGCGCCTGACAGTTCGGCGGCAATGAAGCCCGGCAGGTCGAGCGGACGGATGCCGGAAAACGTGTTGCTCAGCGAGCGGGCGACCGCCACCGCCGGATTGGCGAACGACGTCGACGCCGTGAACCAGTACGCCGCGGTGATGTAGAGCCCGACCAGCATCGGCACCAACTCGCGTGCGAAGCGCACCCCGGCGAGGATCGTTGCGATCAGCCCGAACGCCGCCACGGCCTCCGAAAACCACTGCGCGCCGCCGCTGCGCACTTTCAGCGAGGCTTGCAGCAGCGGCAGCTCGAACATGCCATGCGCGATCATGGCGCCGGCAACACCGCCGATGATCTGTGCCGCGACATAGACCAGCGCATCGCGTGACGACAGCCCGCGCTCGAGCGCGAACACCAGCGTGACCGCCGGATTGAAGTGCGCGCCGGAAATCGGACCCAGGATGGTCACCAGCACCACCAGCATCGCGCCGGTGGCGATCGCATTGCCGAGCAGCGCCAGCGCCACATCCCGGGTCAGGGTTTCGGCCATGATGCCGGAACCGACCACAGTGGCGACCAGCAGCGCGGTGCCGAGCGCCTCCGCCGCCACGCGACGCGGCAAATTGAACGCAGGCATTATGGACTGCAACAGGTCGAGGCTACAGCCACAGGCGCCGTCTGCGGCACGCCGCACGCGCTTTGCTTTTGATGCGCGATACGCGCCTCGCGCTCACCGCTGCCGTCGCCATAGCTGGTGCTCTCGCCGGTGGTGAAAAAGGTTTCCCAGGCGATGCCCGCGGGATCGTCGATCCATGACTTTTCCGACCTAGCGTAGCAGCACGCCGTCTGGCCCTGCTCGACGATGTTGCCGCCGGCCTCGCGCAGCCGCGCATAGACCTCCTGCAGTTCGTCGGCGCTCTCGACCTGAATGCCGAGATGATCGAGCCCGGCCTCACGGCCGCGGGTCGAGATCGCAAAATTAACCCGGGGGTCGCTCAGCATCCATTTGGCGTAGTCCGGTTTGACGACGGCCGGCTGCGCCGCGAACAGCGCCGAATAGAAGCCGATCGATTGGGTCAAGTCATTGACCGCGACATGAACGTGCAGGCGTTTCACGAGGTCTCTCCTCTTTAAGCCGTGGCTTTGGCACGCTTGCCGCGTGCGGGCTTGCAGGTTGCGACAGGAGCGCAGAGTTCGGCGCGGCCGCCGCAGCAATCTTCGAGCAGGAACAAAGTGAGCGCCTGGAATGCGGACAGGTTCGCCCGGTAGACGATCGAACGGCTGCGACGCTCGGCGGAGACCAGATTGGCGCGAGCCAGGATCGCCAGATGCGACGACATGGTGTTTTGCGGCACCGCGAGCGTTTTGGCGATATCGCCGGCCGCAAGCCCTTCCGGCTCGTGCTTCACCAGCAGGCGGAATACTTCGAGCCGCGTCGATTGGGCCAAGGCAGCCAGCGAAAGGATGGCGAGTTCTGATTCCATATATCGAGAATTATCGATATATGGAATATTGTCAAGTATGCAGGACGATCGGGCGCTAAGTCGAAACATAGCGGGCGTATCGCCCGCCCACGACCTCATCCGACCCGACCTCGGGATCGAGCGTATAGAGATCCTGCGCCTTGCCGATGCCGCGCAGCGCAAAGCGGCCGGTGGACACGAAATATTTTCGGCCGACGCTGTCGAGGCCGGTCTGGAACGCCGACGAGGCCAAAAATTCGCGCTCCACCGAATTGCACATCGAGGCGATGCGGCAGACCTCGTTGACCGCCGGCCCCACCACGGTGAAGTCGAGCCGGTCCTCGCTGCCGATATTGCCGTAAAACACCTCGCCGACATGCAACCCGACATAGGCCGAGGTCACCAACTGGCCGGCGGCGCTGCGCCTGGCGTTGATCGTCCGCATGTTCTTACGTAATTGATGCTCGGCCCGCAGCGCAGCGCGGCGGGCCACGGCCATGTCGTCGCCGGTGAAGACCGCCAGCACGCCATCACCGATCAGTTTCAACACGTCGCCGCCGGTGTCGTGGACGGCATGGATGGCCGCTTCGGCGTAATCATTGAGGAACGGAATGATCTGGTCCGGCGCGATCGATTCGCTGATCGTCGTGGATCCCCGCAGATCGGAAAACCACAGCACCGCATTGATCCATTCGGTCACGCCACGGGAGATCCGCCCGCGCATCACCTGCTCGGCGGCATCGCGCCCGAGATAGACCCGGCCCACGGTTCGGGCGATGCGCGCGACCGTCGCCGCCTTCACCGCCAGCGCCAGCACCGGCACCAGATCGCGCAGTGCCGAGCGCGAGGGCTCGTCGAAGCCGGCCGGATGGCGCGTCGCCCAGTAGGAATAGACGCAATCCATTTCGCCAATCGATCCGGTCTCGCCAAAGCGATTGACGAAACCGCAAAAGTGCCGGTGGCCCTTGGCGGCAAGGTCTACCACCATCGAGAAATTGAGCGAAGCTGGATCGGCGAGGTCGAGATGGAGCTCATGGATCCCGCTTTCCAGCATGTGATAGAACGTCGACTGCCGCCACTTGGCCGCCGCCTCGCCTTCGCTGGTCGATCCATAATCGAAGGCGTCGCTTTCGTTGGTGTCGGTATCGGTCCAGCGATAACCATGTCCCTCGAACACCGGATCGAGCGTGTCGATGAAGACAAGCCCGCGCGACAGATTGATCCCCGCCGAGCAGCAGCGCTCGCAAAACCCGCGAACGAGTTCGCTTTCGGGAATACCGGTGAGCCCGACATTCGCCAGCCAGTTGATCATTTCCAATCGGGTCGTCGGATTCATGGCATTCCACGGCTGCGGTTAAGTTCGTCATTGCGAGGAGCTCTTGTGACGATCGCAATCCAGCCTGCCTGCGTCGCCCCTGGATTGCTTCGCTTCGCTCGCAATGACGGCGAGAGTCTTCGTTGCCACTTGCAGCGTCTCGAAGGACGATAGCCCGGCTAAATATTCGCGCCCTGATCCTTGCCCGGGATGATCACCGACCCCGGCGCCAGGCGGCGCACCAGGATGTAGAAGATCGGGGTGAAGATCAGGCCGAACAGCGTGACGCCGAGCATGCCGAAGAACACCGCGACGCCGACCGCCTGACGCATCTCGGAGCCGGAGCCAGTGGAGACCACCAGCGGCAGCACGCCGAGAATAAACGCAAACGACGTCATCAGGATCGGCCGGATCCGCAGGCGGCATGCCTCGATGACGGCTTCGAGCTGATCGCGGCCTTCGCGCTCGATGTCGCGGGCGAATTCCACGATCAGGATGGCGTTCTTGGCGGCGAGACCCACCAGCACCACGAAGCCGATCTGGGTGAGGATGTTGACGTCCTGGCCCATGATGCGGACGCCGATGGTGGCGGCCAACAGGCACATCGGCACGATCAGGATCACCGCGAACGGCAGCGTCCAGCTGCCATATTGCGCGGCCAACACCATGAACACGAACAGCACGCAGATCGGGAATATGTACAGGCCGGCATTGGCACTGGTGGTCTGCTGATAGGACAGATCGGTCCATTCGAACGAGAAGCCGCTGGGCAGCGTCTCGTTGGCTATTTTCTGCATGATGTTGAGCGCGGTGGTTGAGCTGGTACCTGGCAGCGTGTCGCCCTGCAGCTCCGAGGACGGATACAGATTGTAGCGCGCCACCCGGTCCGGCCCCGCGGTATCCTTGAAGTTCACCACGCTGCCGAGCTGTACCATGTCGCCGGCCAGGTTGCGGGTCCGCAGCCGCGCCAGATCGGCGGTCTCCTTGCGGAACTGCAGATCGGCCTGCGCGGTAACGTGATAGGTGCGGCCGAGGATGTTGAAGTCGTTGACATAGGCCGAACCGAAATAGGTCTCGATCGCCTCGGTGACGTTCTGGATCGGCACGCCCAGCATCTGCGCCTTGAGCCGGTCGATCTCGACGAACACTTGCGGGGTGTTGGCGGTGAACGGTGAGAACACGGCCGTCAGCCCCGGCGCCTTGCGCGCCGCCGCCACCACTTCGTCGGTCGCCGCCGCCAACAGGTCGGGGCCGCGGCCCTGGCGGTCTTCGATCCGCATGGTGAAGCCACCGCCGGTGCCGATGCCGGGCACCGCGGGCGGCGGCACCACGATGATGAAGGCGCCTTCGATGGCGGAGAGCCGCTTGCGCAATTCGGCGGTGATGATCGCTGCCGACAGACCCTTCTTCAAGCGGACCTCCGGCTCGTCGAACACCGGAAACAGGGCCGCGGCGTTGCCGGATTGAGTCCGGGTGGCGCCGGACAGCCCCGCCAGCGCCGGCACCCGGACCACGCCGGGGGTGTCCAGCGCGATCGCCTCGATCTGCTTCACGACGGCCGTGGTGCGCGCCAGCGAGGCGGCGCCGGGCAGTTGCACGGCGACGATGACGTAACCGCGATCCTGCGCCGGAATGAACCCCTGCGGCGTGGTGTAGAGCAGCCAGCCGGCGGACCGATCAGCACAACATAGATCAGCAGCATCGCGGCGGAATGCCGGATGACGAAAGCCGCAGCGGTGCCATAGCCATGCGACAGCCGGTCGAAGCCGCGGTTGAAGACCCCGGTCGCCGCCTCCCAGCCCCGACCGATAAAATTCCAGCGTGCCGGCGGCTGCTTCTCGTGGTGCGGCTGCAGGATCAACGAGGCCAGCGCCGGCGACAGCGTGAGCGAGCAGAAGCAGGAAATCGCGGTAGCCACCGCGATGGTGATGGCGAATTGCTGGAAGAACTGCCCGGAAATGCCGCCGAGAAACGCGGTCGGCACGAACACCGCGCACAGCACCAGCGCGATCGAGACCAGCGCGCCGCCGACCTCCTCCATGGTGCGCAGCGCCGCGTCGCGCCGGGTCATGCCGTCGCGCAGATGCCGCTCGACATTTTCCACCACCACGATGGCGTCGTCGACCACGATGCCGACCGCCAGCACCAGGCCGAACAAAGTGAGGTTGTTGATCGAGAAGCCGAGCGCGGCCATGACCGCGAAGGTACCGATCAGCGACACCGGGATCGCCACGATCGGAATGATCGCCGGACGCCAGCCCTGCAGGAACACCAGCACCACGATGACGACCAGCACCATCGCCTCATAGATCGTCTTGATCAGCTCGCTGACGGACTGGGCGATGAACTCGGTCGGGTTGTAGCCGATATTGTAGTCGAGCCCCTTGGGGAATTCAGTCTTCAGCTTCGCCATCGTGTCGGAAATGCCCTTCGCCGTGGAGAGCGCGTTCGAACCGGGGCGCTGGAACACCAGAAGCGCGACCGCTTCCTTGCGCAGCAGAAAACCGTTGGTGGTGGAACTGAGCGCGCCGAGTTCGATGCGGGCGACGTCGCGCAACCGCACGGTGCGGCCCTCCTCGCCGCCCTTCAGCACGATGTCCTCGAACTGCGCCGGATCCCGCAAGCGGCCGGTAAAGGTCAGATTGGGCTGGAACGCCCGGTCGGCGATCGGCGGCTCGGCGATCTGGCCACCGGTGATCTGGAGGTTTTGGGCGCGGATCGCGGTCAGCACGTCGCCGGCGGTCATCCCCAGCGTGGCGATCTTGTCAGGATCGAGCCACAGCCGCATCGAATAATCGCGCGCGGCGAAGATCGAAATGTCGCCGATGCCGTCGAGCCGCAGCAGCTGGTCGCGCACCTGGCGCAGCGCATAGTTGGAAATATAGAGCTGGTCATAGCTATCGTCGGGCGACAGCATGAACACAACCATCAGCAGATCCGGGCTGTTCTTGCGGGTGACGACGCCATTGCGCTGAACTTCCTCGGGCAGCCGCGGCTGCGCGATCGCGACGCGGTTCTGCACCAGCACCTGCGCCTTGTCGAGGTCGGTGCCGAGCTTGAAGGTCACCGTGATGGTCAACTGGCCGTTCGAAGTGGCCTGGCTGTAGAGATACAGCATGTCCTCGACGCCGTTGATCTCCTGCTCGATCGGCGTCGCGACGGTGTCGGAGACGGTCTGGGCGGAGGCGCCCGGATATTGCGTGGTGACGACGACGGTGGGCGGCGCCACCTGCGGATATTCCGCCACCGGCAGCGTGGTGTAGGCGATCGCGCCGACGATCAGGAGCACGATGGACAGGACCATCGCCAGGATCGGCTGGTTGATGGAGAGGCGGCCCAGATTCATGGTTTGGCGCCACCGGCCACCGCCTGATGAGGCGTTACCTTGGCGCCGATCCGCGCACGCTGCAGCCCGTCGACGATCACCTTGTCGTCCGGCTTCAGCCCCTCCTTGACGACGCGCAGGCCGTCATCGAGCGCGCCCAGGATGACCGGCCTCGCCTCCACGGTGTTGTCGTCCTTGACCACGAACACGATCTTGCGCGACTGGTCGGTGGCAATGGCGTTGTCGGGCAGCAGCAGTCCCTCATAGGGCGCGCTGCCGATCACACGCACCCGGGCGAATTGCCCCGGCAGGATCGAAAGATCGTGGTTGTCGACCACCGCGCGGCCGCGCAGCGTGCCGGTCGAGACGTCAAGCCGGTTGTCGAGGAAGTTCATCTTGCCTTCGCGCGACGGCTTGGTTTCGCCCGACAGCGTGATCTGCACTGGATTGGGCGTATCGCGCGAGCTCGGGCGCTTGCCTTCGAACCACAGCCGGCTGTTGCGCAGATAGATCGATTCATCCATGTCGAAATAGACGTAGATCGGATCGAGCGAGACGATCGACGTCAGCAGCGTCGCGCCGCTCTCGCTGCCCTGCACCAGATTGCCCACGCTGACGAGATGTCGGCTGACCCGGCCCGAGATCGGGGCCAGCACATGGGTGAATTCGACGTCGAGCTGGGCGCGCTTGAGCGCGCCTTCGGCCTGGATCTCCGCGGCCCGCGCTGCCTGCAGCGCCTGGCGACGCTGATCGACGATCGAATCCGCCACCGCCTGGGTCTGATTGAGGGTCAGCGCGCGGTCGAGTTCGCGTTTGCCGAGCTCCACCTTGGCGCGCGCGTCGGCGAGTTGGCCGTCGGCCTGGGCGGCGACGGCCTCGTATTGACGGGAGTCGATCACGTAGAGAAGATCGCCGGCACTGACGACAGCGCCGTCGCGAAAATTGACGCTATTGACGAAGCCGGTCACGCGGGCGCGAATTTGCACCTGCTCGACGGCGTCGAAGCGGCCGGTGAACTCGTCCCAATCCGTCACCATGCGCTTGGTGGGTTGCGCCACCGTCACCGGTGGGGCCGCGGGCGCGGCCTGCGGTTCGGTCTTCTGGCCGCAGCCGGCGAGCAGCAGCGCGACAAGACCCAAACACAGGCCCGCCGTCACGCCTGGAGCACGAAAACCTGGAGCACGAAAGGATGTCCGCAACCTGTTCAAGGCAAATCTCCCGGAGACGACCGGCCTCGATCATCATCCATATCGGCGCGCGATCAAGGGGAAAGATGCGGCCGCCGTACTGCGTTATACTGTCGTATATGATTGCAATTATGAATGACCGCCAATAACCGCACCGCGGGGCGTCCGCCCTTGCCGCGGACGAGACATGATCAGCACGTCCGCGGCGCCAATTATTGAACGTTATGCCCGAACTTGTTGGATTTCGGGAACCCTTTCGGCGGCAATCGGCCGGCATCGGCGCGGTTGCCGCGCCATTCCGCCAATTCCTTCATGGTGGCTGAGAATTCGCGGCCGGCGGAATCGCGCCAGGTCAAACCGTCCTTGGCCACGAAGGTCGTCACGTCGGACAGTCCGCCGTCCTTGTATTTCTGCAGCCGCACGCCGCGGCCGCGCGCCATCTCGGGCACCTGGTCTATCCCGAAGATCAGCATCTTGCGGTTGTCGCCGATCACCGCGACGCTGTCGCCGTTGACGACCGCAAGCGCGCGGGCCTCGTTCGGCATTTCGACGTTGAGCACCTGCTTGCCCTTGCGGGTGTTGCCGACGCAATCGTCCTCGTTGACGATGAAGCCCTGCCCGTCATGGCTTCCGATCAGGAATTTACGGCCGCCGGTGTTGACGAACAATGAGACGATCGCCGCGTCCTGGTCCATGTCGATGAACAGCCGGATCGGCTCGCCATGGCCTCGCCCGCCGGGCAGCTTGGCGACGTCGAGCGCATAGAATTTTCCGTTGGTGGCGAACAGCAGCAGTTTCGAAGTGGTCTCGGCAAAGAACGCCTTGTCGAGCTTGTCGTCGGTCTTGAAGGTCAGGCCGCTCAGATCGGCGACATGGCCCTTCAGCGTACGCACCCAGCCCTTGTCGGAGATCACCACGGTGACCGGCTCGCGCTCGACGAAGGCTTCCTCGATGGCGGCGAGATCGTGCTCCGGCGCGTCGGCGAAGACGGTGCGGCGCTTGCCGAGCGGCGTCTTCGGCCCGAACAGATCGCGCACCTTGCGGACCTGCTCGCCGACCTTGGCCCATTGCTCGACCTCGGACGCCAGGATGGCCTTGATACCCTTCAGCTCGGCGCGGAGGTTCTTGTCCTCGGTGCGGATCTCGAATTCCTCGAGCTTGCGCAAATTGCGCAGCCGCATGTTGAGGATGGCGTCGGCCTGGATCTCCGTCAGCTTGAACGCTTTTATCAGTGCCGGCTTCGGCTCGTCCTCGGTGCGGATGATCTTGATCACCTTGTCGATGTTTAGATAGGCGATCAGGTAACCGCCGAGCACTTCGAGCCGGTGCTCGATCTGCTCCTTGCGGAAATTGGTACGCCGCACCAGC
>JAQGJF010000344.1 GCA_028290765.1 Tardiphaga sp. | reverse complement strand
TGGCCGGACATAGCCGTCCGACGCGACCGGCAGCTTGAAATTGAACCCGTTGCTGGTTTGAATGTTAGCACCATCCGGAGGAATGAAACATGACCGACGAAAAAGCCCCGCCTGCCGGTCCGGATTTCGCGAAAGGCGTCGCGCTCAGCGAATTTTCCGGCGACATGCTGCTCGGTCATGTCGGCGATGCGGAAGTTCTGCTGGTGCGTTCGGCGGCCGATATTTTCGCCGTCGATGCGTATTGCAGCCATTATCACGGTCCGCTGGCGGATGGCCTGGTGGTCGGCGAGAGCATCCGCTGTCCCTGGCATCATGCCTGCTTCGATCTGCGAACCGGGGAGGCGGCGTGTCCGCCGGCGCTGAGCCCGCTCGCGGTCTGGCAGGTCGAGCATCAGGGCGAGCAAATCGTCGTCCGGCAAAAGCGCGAACAGCCGAAACCACGGGTGAAGAGCCCGGTCGATGCGCCCGGCAGGATCGTGATCGTCGGCGGCGGTGCCGCAGGATTTGCGGCGGCGGAAATGCTGAGGCGGCAGGAATTTCGCGGCCACATCACCATGCTCTCCGGCGAGGCCGCGCCGCCGGTCGATCGGCCGAATCTGTCGAAGGACTATCTGGCGGGCAGCGCGCCGGAAGACTGGCTGCCGCTGCGGCCGGACGACTATTATGCCGAGGCGGCGATCGACCTGCGCCTCAACACCGAAGTGACCGCCATCGACAGCAAGGCGCGGCATGTCGTTGTCGCCGATGGCGCGCGAATTCCTTATGATCGGCTGCTGCTGGCGACAGGCGCCGAGCCGGTGCGGCTGCCGATCCCGGGCGCCGATCAGCCGCACGTCCATGTGTTGCGCTCAGTCGACGATTCCCGCGCCATCATCGAACTGGCGAAAGGCGCGCGCCGCGCCATCGTCATCGGCGCCAGTTTTATCGGGCTCGAAGCCGCCGCGGCGTTGCGGGCGCGGGAGATCGAGGTGCACGTGGTCGGGCTGGAGCAGCGGCCGATGGAGCGCATACTGGGCCCGCAGATGGGCGACTTCGTGCGTGCGCTGCATGAGGAACACGGCGTCATCTTCCATCTCGGCGACACCGTGACCGTCATTGACGGCAAGCGCGCCACGCTCAAGAGCGGCGGCGTGATCGAGGCCGATGTCGTGGTGGTCGGCGTCGGGGTGCGGCCGCGCCTGGCTCTCGCCGAGCAGGCCGGCCTCGCGCTCGATCGCGGCGTCGTGGTGAATGCCCATCTGGAAACCAGCATTCCGGGAATTTTCGCGGCAGGCGATATCGCACGCTGGCCGGATCCGCATTCCGGCGAGAACATTCGCGTCGAGCATTGGGTGGTGGCCGAACGCCAGGGCCAGACCGCCGCGCGCAACATGCTGGGGCAGCGCGAGGCGTTCGACGCGGTGCCGTTTTTCTGGAGCCAGCATTACGACGTGCCGATCAATTATGTCGGCCACGCCGAGGCGTGGGACGAGATCGCGGTCGATGGCGATATCGCAGGCAAGGATTGCCTGCTGCAATACAAGCGCAACGGTCGCGTGCTCGCGGTGGCCTCGATCTACCGCGATCTGGCCAGCCTCAAGGCAGAGCTCGCGATGGAGCGGGCGAAGGCGGGCTGAGGCGGCTTGGTCTCCTCGCCGACCCTAAGGCGCGTCCCGGAATGACGAATTCTTGGTATCGAATAGCCCGATATCAACGTGCAGTTCTTTTCGTTTGTCAAAATCTTCCATCGGCGTAGCGTAAGCGTTGGCGCAAATCGCGGCAGCACAGGCTGGACAAGAAAAGCGATGGCGCCGGTCCGGCACAAGGACGTCACCGCCATGAAAATGTTCTCGCACACCGAAACGTCGTTTCTGCACGCGCTGCTGAACTGGAGCGCCGACCTGACGTCTCGCGCCAAGGGTTCGGTGAAGCCAAATTATAGCGCCGATCAGATCGCCGCCGAAGTCGCCGCCAGCGGCAGTCCATCGGGCGCATAAGGAAACCTTGCCGCATACCGGAAGGCTGCGCGCCAGGCATTAACAAGCGTGGGCGCGCAAATTCATCAGCGCTTGGCTCGTCCGGCGCCTTTGGGCGTCCTCGCCGCGATCGGCGGCTTTGTTTTCGGATCGGCCATGCCGTGCATGATGTCCAGTGCATTCGCAAAATGCGCACCATCGTGCTCGGCCGGATAAACCACATAGGCCGGCATGGAAAATTTCGGCGCGCCGGCGAGCACATGCAGTCGCCTGGCGGCGAGATGCGGCTCCACGATCCGGCGCGGAAAATAACCGGAGCCGCCGTTCTCAAGCACATGCTGCAGCCCGAGCCAGCCGATATTCGCTGTCAGCGCCGGGCCGGCGAAATTGGGAAAGCAGGCATTGTGCCGGGCATAAAACTCCGGACCCCAATCGACATACACATATCCCGGCTGGGGTTCGGGTTCGCTGTTGCGATCGGTCGAAACCAGCACGAGATGTTCTTCGAACAGTGGCTCGACTTTCAGGCCCGGACGGCTTTGCGGCGTATACATCACGCCGATATCGATCCGCCCCTCGACGAGGCCTTGCATGATCTCCGGCTCGAGCGCGCTCTCGGCGCGGATCGATATCTCGGGATGAGCGGCCCGCATCAGCGGCAGCCAGCGCAGCAGATATTCCTCCCACAACCCGATGCGCCCGCCGATCACGAGGGTGCCGCTGAATCCCCTCGGAATGCCGATGTCGTGGCGCGCCTGCTCGACGGTGCGCACCAGCGTCGAGGCATGCCGCTGGAACTGCCGCCCGGCAGGCGTCAGCGTGGTGCCGGCCTTGTTGCGGACGAACAGCGTACAACCCAGCATCTGCTCCAGCGTGTGGATGCGCGTGCTGACCGTCGACTGGCTGACGTGGAGTTGCTCCGCCGCGGTGATGAAATTTCCGGCGGTCACGACGGTGAGAAAGGTTCGGGCCAGTTCGGTGTCCATCGCGAGCGCCTTGCTTGCATCTCCTCCCGCGCGGGAGATTACGAGGCCGTCATGGCCGGGCTAAAGCGCGAAGCGCGGCTTCGCGTACGTCCCGGCCATCCACGTCTTTCTTGCTACGAGTCAGAACCCGTAGGATGGG
This sequence comes from Tardiphaga sp., assembly GCA_028290765.1. The sequence continues at coordinate 518 of JAQGJF010000344.1, read as the reverse complement.
TTGAGCTCTTGCGAAACCCATCACCTCGTTGGAAGCCATTGATGGGTTTCGCGAAGAGCTCAACCCATCCTACGATTCGTAGTGAACGCATACCCCTACGCCGCCCCCGCCGTTGTCACCTGATGCCCAAAATACGCCCGCTCGATCCGCTGCGGGAGATTCTCCTCGCTGGTCGGCGCCTGCAGCACGATCTGGCCCTGCACCAGCGCGTAGACGCGATCGGCGGCGCCGAGCGCTTTTTCGAGCAGCTGCTCGACCAGCAGCACCGCGGTGCCTTGTTTTTTCAATTGGCCGATGACGTTGAGCACGCGGTCGACCAGCACCGGCGACAGGCCGGCGGAGGGCTCATCCAGCATCAACAGGCGCGGGCGGCGCACCAGGCCTTGCGCCACGGTCAGCATCTGTTGTTGTCCGCCGGACAGCGCGCCGCCGCGCTCAAAGCGTTTCTCCGCGATCTCCGGGAAGAACGACAGCGCCTCCTCGACGCGCGCGGCGCGCTCGGCGCGCGGCAGGTCGTA
>JAQGJF010000334.1 GCA_028290765.1 Tardiphaga sp. | reverse complement strand
GCACCGGCAAGGCGATCGGCGCCACCGATTACCTCGCGGCCAAAGCGTTGCAGGACAGGCTGCGGCCGGCCTTCAGCCACGACCTTTCCGGCTTTGACGCCGTTCTGACCTTGCCGGCTTTTGGCGAGGCACCGGCAGGCCTCGGCTACACCGGCGACGCCGAATATTGCGCGCCATGGACCTTCCTTGGCGTGCCTGCGGTGTCGCTGCCTGCCGGTTTAGGCAAACACCGCCTGCCGCTTGGCATCCAGATCGTCGGCCGCTATCGCGACGACCTTCGCACACTGACCGTGGCGAAATGGGTTGAGGCCGCCTTGAAGTTCGATATCGGAATCGCCGAGGTCAAGCCGACCTGAGCGTACGTCAGATCTCGACGCGAAATCCGACTTCGATGATGGCGTCCTGCGGGATCTTGAAGAAGTCGGGCGCGCGGCTGGCGATGCGGTTGAGAAACGAGAAGATCGGAAACGACATCGACCCCATTGCCGAGCCGGTCTCGCGGCGAACGATGGTTTCGTGGGCGATGTAATAGTTCTGGTGAACCAGATCGGCATCAAAGCCGAGGCGATTGCAGTTGAGCAGGCTCAACGGAATATCCGGCGTCTGCATGAAGCCGAGCCGGACCTGGATGCGGTAAAAGCCGTGGCCGAGACGCACCACGGAATGACGTTCGGCGAACGGAACGCGCGGCCTGCGGTCCGACAGGAAGGTCAGCAGCACCACCTTCTCGTGCAGCACGCGATTATGTTCGAGGTGGCGCAGCAGCATCGGCGATGCGCCGTGATCGATCTTGGTGAGCCAGACCCCGAGGCCGGGGGCGCGGCCGATCACGGTCTGGTCGGCATGCGGGAGGAATTGATCCAGCGGCATCGACATCGCTTGCAGCTGTTTCCTCACCTCCGACGAGCCCTTGCGCCAGGACAGCATCAGCGCCGCGATGCCCGCGCCAACCACCAGCGGAAACCAGCCGCCTTCGACGATCTTGATCGAGTTCGACACCAGGAATGTGCAGTCGATGGCGCCGAATGCCAGGATGATCGGGAGCGCGACCGCGGGCGGCCAGCCCCAGCGCGAAACCGCCACGCGGTACAGCAGAATCGTGGTGATCAGCATCGTTCCCGAAACCGCGATGCCGTAGGCCGCGGCCAGATTCTCCGACGAACGGAACAGCAGCACGGTAACCAGCGTGCCGGTCATCAGCAGCCAGTTCGCCGCCGGGACATAGATCTGCCCGGCCTCGTCGCCCGATGTGGAAATGATATTGGCGCGCGGACACAGCCCCATCTGCATCGCCTGCCGGGTCAGCGAGAACACCCCGGAGATCAGCGCCTGCGAAGCGATGATGGTGGCCAGCGTCGCCAACGCCACCATCGGGATCAGCGCCCAGCCGGGCGCCAGTTTGTAGAACGGACTGTCGATCGCGCTGGGATCGGCGAGGATCAGCGCGCCCTGGCCGAAATAATTCAGCGCCAGCGCCGGCAGCACCAATGCGAACCAGGCGCGGCGAATCGCCGAGGCCCCGACATGGCCCATGTCGGCATAGAGCGCCTCGCCGCCGGTCAGCGCCAGGAACACCGCGCCGATCACCACGAAAGCCACCTTCGGATCGGCGAGCAGGAAGCGCACGGCCTGCACCGGATTGACCGCCTGCAGGATCGCCGGCGCCATCCAGATATTGGCCGCGCCCAACAGGCCGATGACGACGAACCAGACCACCATCACCGGACCGAACAGCTTGCCGATGCGCTCGGTGCCGTAGCGCTGGATCACGAACAGTCCGATCAGGATCAGGATCGTCGCGGCGACGATGAAATGCTCGAAGCCGGGCGCGATCAGCTTCAAGCCCTCCATCGCCGAGAGCACCGAAATCGCCGGGGTAATGACGCCGTCGCCATACAGCAGCGAGGCGCCGATCACACCGAGCACGACGAGGACGGGAAGCCGGGCGCCGTTGGCGACCTTGCCCGCCGCGACCAGAGAGAGCAGCGCCAGGATGCCGCCTTCGCCTTCATTATCGGCCCGCAAGACGAAGATGACGTATTTCAGCGACACCATCGCCATCAGCGCCCAGAGGATCAGCGAGACGATGCCGAGCACCTCGGTCGCGGTGGGAGCCGGATGACCGAGGCCCGACAGCGCCACCTGGAAGGCGTAGAGCGGGCTGGTGCCGATGTCGCCGAACACCACGCCGAGCGCGGTCAGCGCCAGAAACCATGGACTGCCGGCATGATGCAGGTAGGCGGGCTGGTCCGCAGCCGCATGCGCCGAGGTGAAATGAGCCGCCTCTCCGGCGCTCCGACCAACCGGGACACTCGATGACATTTCGATCCGGACCTCGCCGCAAGGCGCATCATTCCACTGCCGGCAAGTCTACATTCAAGATTCAGGCCATGAGGCCCAAGGACTTGAACGCCGCCAGGCGTCGTCAGGCCGCCTGCGGCTGGTCCAGGATGTGGCGGATTTTGGCGGCCAGGGCCGCCTGGGTCAGGGGCTTCTGCAGCATCGACACACCGGTATCGAGCCGGCCCTGATGCACGATGGCGTCGCGCGAATATCCGGTCATGAAAAGAACTTTCAGGCTCGGCTGGCGATGGCGCAATTCATCAGCCAGCTGACGGCCATTGATTCCGGGCATGACAATGTCGGTGAGAAGCAGATCGATCCGGACCGAATCGGAATCGAACAATGTCAGGGCCGACGCCCCATCCGGAGCTTGGTGGACGTGGTAATTCAGATCCTGCAACGTCTCCACCAGATAGGATCTCACGTCGGATTCATCCTCGACCACCAGGATCGTCTCGCTGCCGAGACTGCCGACCAGCGTGACGGCATCGTCCTTGACATGATCGGCCACGACATGCGCCCGGGGCAGATAGATCTTGATCGTCGTGCCCTCGCCCACCTCGCTGTAGATCTTGACCTGGCCTCCGGACTGCCTGACGAAGCCATACACTTGGCTCAATCCCAGCCCGGTGCCCTGGCCGGGCTGTTTTGTCGTGAAAAACGGATCGAAGGCTCTTTCCTGAATTTCCTTCGGCATTCCCGGCCCGGTATCGCTCACGGCAATCCGGATGTATTGGCCCACCGGAATATCGGCATTCTGCTGCGAATAGCGCTCATCGATGAACGCGTTGGCGGTCTCGATGGTCAGCCTGCCCTTGCCGGCCATCGCATCCTTGGCATTCACCACCAGATTGAGGATCGCCGCTTCCATCTGGTTGGGATCCACCTCGACCCGCCAGAGGCCGGCTCCGCCGACCAGTTCGAGCTGGATATTCTCACCCAGCGTGCGCTGGAAAAAATCCGACATTCCCGCCAGTAGTTGATTGACGTTGGTCGGTTTGGGATCGAGCGGCTGGCGCCGTGCGAAGGCGAGCAGCCGCTGGGTGAGGATCGTCGCCCGCTGCGCGCCGTTCGCGGCATTGGCGATCACCCGCGTCAACCGTTCCCGGGCCGTTTCGCCCCAGGCCTGCAGGCTTCGATCGGCGATTTCCAGATTGCCGACGATGATCGTCAGCAAATTGTTGAAGTCGTGTGCGACGCCGCCGGTCAATTGGCCGATCGCTTCCATTTTCTGCGAGTGCCGGAGCATTTCCTCGGCCTCGCGCCGATGGACGCCTTCCTGCGCGAGCGCGGCTTTGGCTTCGCGAAGCTGCGAGGGCGACGGGATGGCCAGAATCTTGGGCAGCAATGGCCACAGGATGGCGGCGGTCAAGACCGACGCCACCGCCGTGAGTGCCTTGACGATGCCCTCGATGCCATAGACCGGCACCCACAGAGTGATGATCGACAGCACATGCGTGAACCCGCAGGCCGTGATGAAGATCGCAAACGCCCAGAAGATCCAGCCGAAATCGACATCGGGCCGCTTCGAGACGAAAATCGAAAGCGCGACCGGGATCGAGAAATAGGCCGCGGCGATCAGGACATCCGACGTGACATGGAGCCAGATGAGTTCAGGTTCCCACAGCAGGCATATGCCATGCGGGGAGAACATCGACGAATCGAGCAATCGTTCAAGGAAAGGCCACATGCTGGTCACTCGCAATTCGAATTGCGTCGATGATTCGCGCGCGAAACAGCAAGGTGACCAGCATGGCGACTCGCGTCAAGTGACGGCGCGGCCGGAAAATGCCGATCAAATAGGCTGTTTACCCAGCATGTTGTGGTGACTTCGGCTGATTGGCCCTATCCGCCCGCATAGGCCTTCCGCAGCGCTGCGATATCGAGTTTGACCATTTTCAGCATCGCCTGCATCGCCCGCTGCGCGCCGGCGGCATCGGGACCGCCGAGCAGTTGTGGAAGCACGGTCGGCACAATCTGCCAGGACACGCCATAGCGGTCCTTGAGCCAGCCGCACTGCTCGATGGCGCCGCCATCGGACAGCGCGTCCCACAACCGATCGACCTCGGCCTGATCGGCGCAGTCGATCTTGAACGAAATCGCGTGGGTGTATTCGAACCGCGTGCCGCCATTGAGCGCCATGAAGCGCTGGCCGGCCAGCGTGAAATCCACCACCAGCACGGTGCCGGTCTTTCCCGCCGGACCGTCGACGGTGTTTTTCTGGATGTGCTCGATCCGAGAATCCGGCAGCAGCGAGACGTAAAACTTCGCGGCCTCTTCGGCCTCGCCGTCAAACCACAGGCAGGGGGAGATTTTGGACATGGGGGTTCCTCTCGTGCTGGATGCGTTTCAGCCTGAGGACGAACGAGGGGGCGTGAAGCCGACATGCCCTTTGGTTTTTTTGCGTGGCGCACTCTCAGCAGGGAGACCTCATCCTGAGGAGCGGCGTCTCCGCCGCGTCTCGAAGGATGGCCCCGAACAACTCATGGTTCGAGACGGCGCTGAAGAAGCGCCTCCTCACCATGAGGTCAGCCCTCAGGTCGCGATCGGTGTCGGCATGGTGAGGAAACCCCGCACGACGTGCCAGAACAATTGGCGGTTGGTCGCCAGGATCACGGAATGGGCGGTGCCGGGCAGGATGACGAACTGGCGGTCACCGTTCGGCAGCTTGTTATAGAATTCCTCGAGGTCGGCGATGGTGGCGATGCCGTCATATTCGCCGCGAACCAGCAGCACCGGTGACAGCACCTTGTCCGGGTGCACCACCGGCAGGTTGGCGGTCATGTCGAGATAGGTGCCGGTCGGAACCTGGTCGCCGAACTGCATTTCAACCTCCGCCAGCACCTCAACCGCGGCCGGGTCGCTGGTGCCGGGTTTGTCGCGGGTGGCGATCGAGCGGATCATGTCGCGATCGCGCTTGCGCATGTTGTGCGAACGATAATAGTCGAGCTGCTCGGCACGCTTGGTCAACGTCGGCGAGCCCTCGCCCTTGTAGGTGAAGGCGGCCAGCACCAGCCGGTCGACCCGATCCGGTCGCACCATGGCATAGGCCCCGGTGCGCAGTGCACCCGACGACTCGCCCATGAAATG
>JAQGJF010000178.1 GCA_028290765.1 Tardiphaga sp. | reverse complement strand
AGCAGGTTGAAAAGAGGTCTGTTGAAAAAGAGCCGGACCATCACCCCTATCGCCGCCCCAAGGACGCCGCGACGCTGATCCTGGTCGATCGCAGCGCCAAGACGCCGAAAGTCCTGGTCGGCAAACGTCACGACAAGGTGGTGTTCCAGCCCGGAAAATTTGTTTTTCCGGGCGGCAGCGTCGACATCTCCGACAACCGCGTGCCGGCCGCCGCATCGATCCCGAAAGAACTCGAAGCCAATCTGCTCAAGGGCCGTCCGAAGATCGCGCCCGGCCGCGCACGCGCGCTGGCGATCGCCGCGATCCGCGAAGCCTGCGAGGAAACCGGCCTGTGTCTCGGCCGCAAGAGCGATGGCACGCCGGCCAAACTCGATGGCGCCTGGAAGCCGTTCAATGACGCGGGATTGCTGCCGGATCCGTCCGGTCTTTTTCTGATCGCGCGCGCGATCACGCCGCCCGGCCGGGTCCGGCGCTTCGATACCCGATTCTTCACCGCGGACGCCTCCAGCATCGCCCACAGAGTCGACGGCGTGATCCATGCCGACGCCGAGCTGGTGGAGCTGGTGTGGGTCGAACTGGGCTCGGCGCCGCTCGCCGATTTGCATCCGATGACCAGGAAGGTGTTGGCCGAGCTTGACGCGCGGCTGGCCAGGGGCCCGCTGCGTCACGACGCGCCGACGCCGTTCTATCATTTCTATGGCGGCAAGATGCAGATGGATATTCTGGACTAACTTCGTCATTGCGAGGAGCTCTTGCGACGAAGCAATCCAGGCTTTCTTCCTTGGCTCCTGGATTGCTTCCGCCTTCGCTCTCCGAGCTTCGGCGGACAAGTCGCTTCGCTCGCAATGACGGGGTTGATGATACCGATTCAGCTTGAAGCTATCATGCTCGGGGCGCTCGATTACACTGCGGCGGCACCGCCATCGACGAACAATTCGACGCCGGCGACGAAGCTTGAATCCTCCGACGCCAAAAACAGCGCCGCCTTGGCGACTTCCTCGGCGGCGCCGATGCGCCCCAGCGGCACGACGGATTTCCAGAACTGCCTGGCCTCGTCATTGGCCAGCACGTCGAAACCAGGGGTCTGGATCGGCCCCGGACTGACGACGTTGACGCGGATATTTCGCGCTTTCAGATCCAGCGTCCAGCTGCGGGCAAAGGAGCGAATCGCAGCCTTGGTCGCGCTGTAGACGCTGGCGGTCTCGTAGCCTTTCGAGCCCCCAATCGATCCGGTCAGAATGATCGAACCGCCATCGGCCATCAGCGGCAGCGCCTGCTGCACCGTGAACAACGCGCCCTTGACGTTGATGTCGAAGATCTTGTCGTAATGATCTTCGCTGATCGATCCGAGCGGCATGAATTCATAGATACCGGCATTGACGAACAGCACATCGACGCGCCCCTTCGCGGCCTTCACGGTGTCGAACAGGTGCGCAAGATCGGCCATGCTGGCGGCGTCGGCCTTTACCGCGACGGCCTTGGGGCCAATTTCCCGGGCGGCGGCATCGAGCTCCTTCTGGCGCCGTCCGGTGATGAAGACATACGCGCCCTGCTCGGCGAATAGTTTGGCGGTGGCAAGGCCGATGCCCGCGCTGCCCCCGGTGACGACGGCGACTTTTCCTTCGAGCTTCTTGGTCATGACACTCTCCGTTTGAAATGAGGCGGCGACGTCGCCGCCTGACCGGGAGAACATGATCCATTCGGAGAATAGTGGTGATGGGCTTGAACGGATATGATTTATCCATAAAATGGATGAATGACCGATACGCTCTCGCTGTTTCACGCCTTCATCCGGGTCGTCGAGGCCGGCTCCTTCACCCGGGTGGCCCGCGAACAGAATTCGAGCCAGCCCACCGTCAGCCGGCAGATCGCGGCGCTGGAAGAGCATCTCGGCGCCCGGCTGTTCACCCGTACCACGCGCCAGCTGACGCTGACCGACGACGGCCGCGGCTTCTACGAGCGGGCTAGGCTGGCGATCGAGGCGGTCAGCGAGGCCGAGCACACCGTGGGACGGCGGCGGTCGCGGCCGTCAGGCACGCTGCGGCTGGCAACGCCGATCACGTTTGGACGGTTGCGCATCATTCCGCACCTGAAGGATTTCCTGTCCCGCTATCCCGATGTCGGCATCGACCTCGTGATGAGCGACACCAACGCCGACCTGGTCGAGGAAGGCATCGATCTGGCGATCCGCAGCGGCGACATCACCGATGCATCGCTGATCGCCAAGAAGATCGGCATCACCCGCCGCGTCGTCGTCGCCACGCCTTCCTACCTGCGCGGCAAAACCCTGCCCTCGCATCCCGGCGACCTTGCCGGCCATGATTGCATCGTGTTCAGCCAGGGCGATGCGGGGGTGACCTGGCATTTCTCCGGTCCCGATGGCCCGGTGAGCGTGCTGGCCAAGGGTCCGATACGATCGCGCAATTCGGAGGGCGTTCGCGGCGCGATCATGTCCGGGATCGGCATCGGCTTCGCGCCGATCTGGCATTTCACCGACGAGATCGAGACCGGGCGCCTCAGGGTGCTGTTGCCCAAATATGAGCCGAGACCGGAGCCGATCCATGCCATCTATCCGTCACGGCGTTTCGTCCCGCAGAAAACCCGCGTCATGATCGATTTTCTCGAGCAGCGCTTTGCGCTCGATCCCACCATCAATCCGCGCAGCGACCAGAAGAAAACGTCTCCGCGCAAGGCATAAATCACAACAATCTTCTGAGGCGCCCCGATGGCGTTGCCGCGCGTCATCCCTATCTCTCTGCGACGGTCAATAATTCGGGGAAATCGAGATGGCGAAGCGTCAGTTGCGGCTTGGGGCGTTCATGCGGCCGGTCAGCATTCACACCGGCGCCTGGCGCTATCCCGGCGCCATTCCCGACGCCAATTTCAATTTTCCGGTGCTGAAGCGGCTGATCCAGAAGCTCGAAGCCGGAAAATTCGACGCCTTCTTCATGGCCGACCATCTCGCCGTGCTCAACATGCCGGTCAATGCGCTGAAGCGCAGCCACACCGTGACCTCGTTCGAGCCGTTCACGCTGCTGTCGGCGCTGGCCGGTGCCACCGAACATATCGGCCTGATCGCAACCGGATCGACCACGTTCGACGAGCCCTATCATGTCGCCCGTCGCTTCGCCTCGCTCGATCACATGAGCTGGGGCCGCGCCGGCTGGAATATCGTCACCACCTCCAATCCCGATGCGGCGCTGAATTTCGGCCTCGACGATCACATGGAGCATGCCGAGCGCT
>JAQGJF010000170.1 GCA_028290765.1 Tardiphaga sp. | reverse complement strand
GACACCGGCATAGGCGCGCGCCAGCGTCGGGATCAGGATCCAGACCACGCCGCCGAAGACACCGGCGACGAACATCAGCGGCAGGATCACGACGGTGGGGCCGGGGATGAAGAGTCCGACGCCGGTGGCCGCGAAGGCGCCGGCATAAAACTGACCTTCGGCGCCGATGTTCCAGGCGCCGATCTTGAGTGCGACCGAAACCGACAGTCCGGTCAGGATCAGCGGCGTCACCAGCAATCCGAGGTCTTCGAGGCCGAAACTGGAGCCGAAGGTCGATTTGATCACCTGCGACGCCAGTGTCAGCGGGGCGGCTCCGCTGGCGGCGAGCAGCAGGCCTGCGCAGAACAGTGCCAACACGATCGCAAGCCCGCGCGCCAGCAGCGCGACTGCGGGTTGTGGCGAAGGGAGATACTGGATGCGGATCGCCAAGCTCAGATCCCTGCGGGTTCGAGGGGGCGTATCGCGGCGCGTTGCCCGCCCATCAGCATGCCGATCTCTTCGATGTCCGTCGACGCCGTCTCGACGATGCCCATGATCTCGCCGTGGAACATCACGGCGATGCGGTCGGACAGGTTGAGCAGCTCTTCCAGCTCTTCGGAGATCAGGATGACGCCGACGCCGGCGTCGCGCAGCTCGACGAAGTAGCGCATCATGGTGTTGATCGCGCCGACGTCGAGGCCCCGGCTCGGATAGGCCGCGATCAGCACCCGGCCGGCGATGCGCATCTCGCGGCGCGCGACCAGCCGCTGCTGGTTGCCGCCGGAGAGATTGCGCACCGGCATGGCGAAGTTCGGGACCGCGACCGCCGCGGCCTCTGCGATGTGGCGCGCCAGCGCGGTCGCGGCGCGCGGCCGGAACCAGCGTCCGAGCGAGACCGGAGAGCGGTCATATTCGCGGATCACGGCATTGTCGGTGACGCTCAGCGCCGGCGCGAGCCCGCTGCTGAGCCGGTCTTCCGGAATATGGCCGACGCCAAAGTCCGCGAATTCGCCGGCGCCGGCGCCGCTGAAGTCCTTTCCGCCGACGATAATGCTGCCGGATGCGAGGGGGCGCATGCCGGTCAGCACCTGGCTGAGTTCCTTCTGGCCGTTGCCGGCGACCCCGGCGATGCCGAGAATTTCGCCGGCACGAATGTCCAGCGACACGCCGCGCAGCGCGGTATTGCCGAGATCGTCATGGGCCAAGACGTCGCGCAGGCTCAGCACCGGATCGGGTGAGACCGGCGCCGCGCCGACGCCGCGCCCGCGCAGATTGTTCAGCACGATCTCGTGGCCGACCATCAGTCTCGCCAGCATTTTCTCGCTACAATTGCGCGTTTTCTCTGTTGCTACTTTACGGCCGCCACGCAGCACGCTGATCTGGTCGGAAATCTCCAGCACCTCGTCGAGCTTGTGGCTGATGAAGATCACGGCGTTGCCGCGCGCGACGAAATCCCGCAGCGCCTTGAACAATTCGCGGGCTTCCGCCGGCGTCAAAACGGCGGTCGGCTCATCGAGGATCAGCACCCGCGCCTGCCGGGTCAGGACGCGCAGGATTTCCACCCGCTGCTGTTCGCCGGTCGAAAGATCCTCGACCCGCGCTCCGGGCCTGACCGCGAGGTTGAGCGCGGCGGCAAGCTCGGCGGTGCGTTCCTCCAGCGCCTCGGCACTGATTCTTGCCGGAGTTTCGGACCAGCCGAGATGGATGTTTTCCGCAACGGTAAAGGCTTTCACCAGCTTGAAATGCTGATGCACCATGCCGATGCAGGCCGCGATCGCCTCTACAGGCGAGGCAAAGGTCCGCGCATAGCCATCGACGATGATCTCGCCGGCATCCGGTCTGTAGATGCCGGTGAGAACATTCATCAGCGTCGATTTGCCGGCGCCGTTTTCGCCCAGCAGCGCGTGAATTTCCCCGGCCCAGACCTCGAGATCGACGTCCTGATTGGCGATGACGCCGGGGAAATATTTGGCGATGCCCTTGAGAAGCACGATCGGCGGCGTTCCGGGAGGTCGCCGGGCGGTCTCAGGCGTCGCATTCATCTGGCGTCTCTGGTGCTCCGCGGGGTCGCGAGGATCAGATTCCCTTCACGCCTTCGATCGACCAATCCCAGTTGTAGAGTTCGGCCTCGGTCATCTTCTTGCCCGCGGCCACCTTCACATTGCCCTTGGAATCCTTGATCTCGCCGGTGAAGGGGCTCCAGCCGCCGGCGATCTTCTCGCGCACCGCGTCGGCCTGCTTGCGGACGTCTTCCGGAACGCTCTCGCCCCAGGCATCGCGGTCGATGCCGCCACCCATCGGCAGGATGGTCTGCGACGGAGTCCATTTGCCCTCGAGCCGCAGCCGAACCTGATCGACATAGAATTTCTTGAAGTCGATCACGATCGAAGAGACATAGGCCTTCGGTCCGAAGCGGCGGATGTCGGTGTTCCACATCACGGCCTTGGCGCCGCGCTTTTCCGCAACCTGCAGGTAACCGGCCTCGTCCATGATGCCGAACAGCAGGTCGCAGCCATTGTCCAGCAGCGCGCTGCCGGCCTGGGTCGCGGCTTGCGGATCGAACCAGGAATTGATGGCAATGACCTGTATCGTCGCGTTCGGGTTGACGCTGCGTGCGCCCATCAAAAATGCGTTGGTGCCGGAGAATACCGACGGAACCGGAAACGAGCCGACATAGCCGAGCTTGCCGCTCTTGCTCATCAGGCCGGCGGCGACGCCGGTGACGTAAGTCGGATACCAGTGAGCGAGATAATAGGTGCTGAGATTGTCCAGCGAATTGCGGCCGTCGCATTCGTAGAACGCGACGTCGGGCGAGCGCTTGGCAACGTCATAGAGGAAGTCGCCATAGTTCGAGGTGGCGAACACCATGTTGGCGCCCTGGGAAACGAACTGCCGGAAGGTACGGGTCGCGTCGGCAGAGTACGGAATGCTCTCGACGAACACCGTCTTCAGTTTCGGAAAGGCGGCCTGCACGGCCTTCATTCCCTGGTCGTGACTCCAGGTCCAGCCTTCGTCGGCGACCGGTCCGGTATGGCCGAAGGCGATGACGGCCTTTTCCTCAGCCACGGCCGGAAGCGGGCCGGCGGCGCTTGCGGGTCGGATCAGCTTCGGCATCATCAGCGTCGTACCGGCGGCGGCGCCGAAATTCAGCAGGCCGCGGCGGGAGAGATTACGCAGGTCGATCATGTTGAACCTTTCCGTTTGTTACGTTTACGGCAAGCGAGGGGTATCGCGTTTTCCGCTCGAACCGACTGATACCGAGTGCCGGCCACGCAACAATTGTGCCAAGCCAGTCTGGCTGGTCCAAAATTGTTTCAGATGCATGATGTTCGGAAGTGAGGATATTTCCGGACGATAGCGATGCGCCAAAGGCGACACTTGACGCACCGTTTTTCGCCCGCCTACAAGCAAAGCGGGACTTTAATTCAGGTGCAAATGAGTGAGTGGCGGCTGATCGTTTATTGAGCAGAAGGCGCAAAGTTGAGACAATCCAGCGCTCGTCAAAGCTGCTTCAATCCCGCAACGGTCGGGCGCAGGGCTTGCATCGTCTCCGACATGATGAGTGAGCATGTCTGAATTGGCGACCATGTCCGAGCAAGCGTGCTTCGTCTTCACCGGCCAATTGCGGACCGACAGCTTCATTGAATTCGCCCGCCATCGGGCCGCCCGTCTCGGTCTTCGGATCGATGTCGGGCAGATCAGCGACCAGGCCGTTACCGTGCAGGCGGTTACCGTAAATGTGTCGGGTGCGGCAGAACTGGTCGATGCGTTCGAGATGGCATGCAGCCTCGGTCCCTATGATTGCCTCGTCCTGGAAGTTGCGCGTCATGACCGCAAATGCGCGGCATAATTGGAGTTGAAATGAGCAGCGGAGACAATTGGCATCCTGTGGGATTGTCCCATTCGATCGAAGCCGGAAGCTCCGCCGGCACGCGCCTGTTCGGTCAGGAACTGGTGGTCTGGCGCGATACCAGCGGCACGGCGCATGTCTGGGAAGATCGTTGTCCGCATCGCGGCATGAAGCTGAGCTTCGGCTTCGTGCGCGGCGATCACATCGCCTGTCTGTATCATGGCTGGCAGTATGACCGCGCCGGCTACTGCCAATACATTCCCGCGCATCCCGATCTCGATGTGCCGAAAACCTTCAAGGTGCCGGTCTATCTGACGAAGGAGCAGGGCGGAATGATCTGGACCACGCTGTCCGAAAATCCTCCCCCATTGCCGGCCGATCGCGATCAGACGGTACCGTTGCGCAGCCTCTATTTCGATTGCGGCGTTGCGGCTGCGATTGCCGCGCTGGGCACGGTGAGACTGACGCCGTTTGCGTCGCAGGGTTTGACCGACACCACCGTCCGTCGCCTGACCGAGACGCTCTATACGGTGTCGTCGGGCGATGACCGGCTTCAGATCGGTATTCAGGCGATCTCGGAGACGCGCACCGCGCTGCATCTGACCATCTGCGGGTGGCCCAAGCTGTATGAAGGATTCGGCCAGAGCCATTTTCTGGATTGGGCGCTGCAATTGCGCCGCGCTATCGAGCAGCCAGCACGCGGCGCAGCTGTGGAAATGAACTGATGGCGCTCCTTCTCTACAATTATGAGCTGGATGAGAGCTGCTACAAGGTGCGGCTGGCGCTGTCGCTGCTCGGCCTCGACTGGCAACCGGTTGCCGTCGATGTGTTTCCCGGCAAGGAACATCTGACGCTGCCCTATCTTGCGATGAATCCCACGGGCCGGCTGCCGATCCTGCGCGATGGCGATTTCGTGCTTCACGGCACCGAAGCCATTCTGGCCCATCTCGCCCACGCCCATGATCCCTCCGGCCGGTGGCTGCCGCGGGATGGCACAGGCTTTGCCGTGGTGATGCAGTGGTTGAATTTTTCGGCCCGCGATCTCGACGCCACCATTGCGGCGCGGCAGCATTCGCTGTTCGATACGCCGGGCGATGAGGCCGCCCTGCGCGCCGCTTCGCGCAAGGCGATTCGCATCATGGACGATCACATGACGGAACGCGGATTTTGGCACGCGGACTGGTTTGCAGCGCCGCACGCGACCATCGCCGACATTGCGCTATTCCCTGCTTTTGCGCTGAGCCGGGATTTCGGCATCGACCACGACGAATATCCGGCGCTGCGCCGCTGGGCCCGGCGTTTCCGCGCACTGCCCGGCTTCAAGACCATGCCGGGCATTCCGGATTATCATTGACGTCCCGCGGCAGGACACACGCAACAACGAGGATCGAGCCATGACATCGCTGACGCGCTTTTCGGTGAAGCCCCTGTCCACCATCACGCGCCAGCTTGCCGCTGTCGCATCCGGTCGCGCCGATCCTGATCTGGTGATCAAGGGCGCGCGCGTGCTCTCGACCTATTCCGAACGCATCCTGCCAGATCGCGAAATCTGGCTGTCCGGCGGACGCATCGCGGCGGTGAAACCCGCGGGCGCGTACCAGGGGTCTGCCGCGAAGACCCATGACGCAAGCGGCGGCATCATCGCGCCCGGTCTGGTCGATCCGCATATCCACATCGAATCCAGCATGGTGACGGCGTGCGCCTATGCCGAGGCAGCGCTGCTCAACGGCACCACCACGATCTTCTGCGACAGCCACGAGATCGGCAATGTCATGGACGTCGCCGGCGTCGAGGCGATGCTGGAAGACGCGCGGCAGGCGCCGCTGTCGATCTTCCTGACGGTGCCGAGCACCGTGCCGGCAACCTCGCCGCGGCTCGAGACGGCGGGCGGGGATCTGACCGCGGCAAAGATTGCCGCGCTGTTCGACAAATGGCCGGAGGCGGTGGCGCTCGGCGAAAAGATGGATTTCGTGCAGGTGGCGATGGGCGACGAGCGCAGCCACGCCATTCTGGCGGCGTCGCTGCAACGCGGACGTCCGGTATCCGGCCATGTCTATGGCCGCGAATTCGTCGCGGCCTATGCCGCATCCGGCGTCACCGACACCCATGAGGCGATCGACCGCGACATCGCCGACGATCTGCTGGAAGCCGGCGTCTGGCTGTTCCTGCGCGGCGGACCACCGACCACGCCGTGGCACAGCCTGCCGCAAGCGATCAGGACCGTCACCGAACTCGGCGCCTCGCACCAGCGCGTCGCGGTCTGCACCGACGATCGCGACGCCCATGACCTGATGCTGTTCGGTCTCGACTGGGTGACGCGGGAAGCGATCAAGGCCGGCATGACGCCGCAACAGGCCTGGGCGATGGGCTCGCTGCACGGCGCCACGCGCTTCGGCATGGACGGCGAGATCGGCGGCATGGGCGGCGGCCGGCGCGCCGATCTGGTGCTGCTCGACGACGGCTACAGACCGGTCAACACCTGGTATGGCGGCGAACTGGTGGTGGAAGGCGGCAGGATCACGCCACTGCTCGATCAAGCCCTGTCGACACGTTACCGCTATCCGGACGCAGCCTATCACACCGTCAAGCTGCCGAAAAACGTCAAGCTCATACCGGAGCTGCCGACCGAAGCCGTCATTGCCCACACCATCAAGACTGAATTGCCCGGCATTACCCTTGGCCATGTCACCGTGAAGCTCGATCCGGCCGGCGATTGGCAGAGCCATTTCGACCGCCACGGCCTGTGCTTCGTCACCGTGGTCGAACGCCATGCCAAATCTGCCGGCAATGTCGCTTATGGCCTGCTGTCCAATTTCAATCTCAAGCGTGGCGCGGTGGCGTCCTCGGTCGGCCATGACAGCCACAACATCATCATCGCCGGCACCAACGAGGCCGACATGCAGGTGGCGCTGCGCGCGATCGAGCAAACCCAGGGCGGCGCCTGCGTCGTGATGGACGGCAAGGTCTCGGCGATGGTGCCGCTGCCGATCGCCGGGCTGCTCTCCGACAAACGCGTAACCGAAGTCGCCGAACAGGTGAAGGCGCTGAAGGTCGAATGGGACAAGGCTGGCTGCAGCATTCCCTATATGGGCTTCAACCTGATCCCGCTGTCGGTGATTCCGGAAATCCGCATCACCGACAAGGGCCTGGTGCTGGTTCCGGAAATGGAAATCCAGCCTCTGTTCGAGGCGGCGTGAGTGGTCACAGCTGACCTTTCGGCGGTTTTGGCGACACCTGCGGCGGTCACGATCCCGAACCGTCCGCTCAAGACGGCCTATGACTATATTGTGGTCGGCGCCGGTTCTGGCGGTGCGGCAGTGACACGGCGCCTGGTTGACGCCGGCGCCGACGTGCTGCTGATCGAGGCCGGGCCACCCGGCATCGGCATCGCAGACATCGACGATCCCACAAAATGGTTGTTGCTTGGTCGCGGCGCCTATGACTGGGGCTACGACTACGCGCCGACGCCGCATGTCAACGGCCGCATCATCGGCATTCCGCGCGGCAAGGTGCTCGGCGGTTCCTCGGCCATCAATGCGATGATGTGGTACCGCGGGCACCCTGCGGATTATGATGCCTGGGAATGCGCGGGAGCCCATGGCTGGGCCTTCAAGGACGTGCTGCCTTATTTCAAACGCTGCGAGGACTGGGAAGGCGGCGCCAGCGAATGGCGCGGTGCCGGCGGCCCGCTGCGGATCGGGCGCAGCCGCGCGCTGCATCCGCTGGCGGCGGCGCTGATCGACGGCGCGGCGGAACTCGGCATTCCACGGATCGACGATCCGAACGGCCCGAGCAACGAAGGAGCGGCGCCTTCCAATTTCAATATCCGCGATGGCAAGCGCTTCAATTCGGCGCAAGCCTATCTGTGGCCGGTCTTCCAGCAACCGAATCTGACCATTGTCACGCAGTCGCTCGCCGTCGGGCTGGGCTTCAACGCCAATCGTTGCGTCGCGGTCAGGCATGTTGTCGACGGCATGGAGGTCGAGACCGGCGCTAACGCCGAGATCATTCTGGCGCTTGGCGCCATCGATACGCCCCGTCTGCTGATGCGGTCCGGCATCGGCGATCCTGCTGAACTGCGACGGCTCGGCATTGCCGTGACGGCTGCACTTCCGGGGGTCGGGCAGAACCTGCAGGACCATCCGCTGGTGCGCGCCGTCAATTTCAGGGCCAAGCGTCCGCTCGGCGCTGTTTGCGACAATGGCGGCGGCTCGATGGTCAACTGGAAAACCCACGCCAATCTATCGCAGCCGAATGTTCATGCCGTTCCGGCGCAGGGCCGCAGCGCCACAGCCGAGATCGCGGAGCGTTACGATCTCTCCGGCGACGTGTTTGCCATCGGCACCGGACTGATGCGCTCGCGCAGCCGGGGATATTTGCGGCTGCTTGGTGCAGAGCCGGGTTCGCCGCTGGAGATTCAGCCGAATTTTCTCGGCGACCCCGAAGATTTGAACGAACTCGTCGAAGCGGTTGGCACCGTGATGGAACTGGCGGCCACCAGGGCCTATGCCGACTGGTTTGATGGACATAGTGCTCCGGCAAAACCCCTGAACCGGGCGGAAACCGTCGATTTCATTCGCACCGCGTGTTCGACCTTTTTTCATACCTGCGGCTCCGCGAAGATCGGCAACGACGAGATGTCCGTGGTCGACGCGCGGCTGGCGGTGCACGGCATCGACGGCCTGCGCATTGCGGACGCCTCCGTCATCCCGATCATTCCGAGTTGCAATACCCACGCTCCCGTCACCATGATCGGCGAGCGCGCGGCGGATTTCATCCTGAATTCGGCCCGGAATTTGCGTGTGTAGCGCCATGGAAAGACCCGGTTCGACATGACCAGCACCGAATTCATTCTCGCAGGCGATTTTCTGCTCACCATGGATGCGCAAAACCGCGTCATCCCGGACGGTGCCGCCCATATCGCCGATGGAGGTATCCTTGCGGTCGATACCTTGGCCACGCTTGCCGCCGCGCATCCTGTGCTCCCGGTGAAGCGGGTTCGCAACGCCGTGCTGATGCCGGGCCTCGTCAATGCCCACGCGCATTCCGGCTTCCTGCGCGGCACCGCCGAACATCTTCCGGTGTGGGACTGGCTGACCCTGCACATCAATCCGATGCACCGGGTGCTGCAGCCGCATGAGGCCGAGGCGGCCTCATGGCTGTGCTATGCCGAATCCGTGCTCGGCGGCACCACCACGGTGGTCGATATGTGGCGCTTCATGGCGGGCAGTGCCAAAGCGGCCGAGGCGATCGGCAACCGGCTGGTCGCGGTGCCCTATGTCGGCGAGCATCCGGAATACAATTACTTCGACACGCTTGACATCAACGAGGCGCTGATCGAGGCGTGGCATCGCAAGGCCGCTGGCCGCGTCAATGTCTGGGTCGGGCTCGAGCATCCGTTCTATGCCGACGCCGCGGGGCAAAACCGCGCCATCGAACTGGCCAAAAAGCACAACACCGGCTTTCACACCCATTGCAGCGAAGCCGGGATCGAGATCGACGAGTTCGCGACGCGCTACGGCAAGCGGCCGATGTTCGCGCTCGATGACCTCGGCTTCTTCGAGACGCCGCGCGCGATGATCGCGCACGCCGTTTGGCTCGACGCCGCGGAGATCGAACTGATCTCGAACCGCCGGGTCTCGGTGGCGCATAATCCGGTCAGCAACATGAAGCTCGCCAGCGGCATCGCGCGCGTCGGCGACATGCTGGCGGCCGGAATCCCGGTCGGGATCGGCACCGATGGCGAAAAGGAAAACAACAATTTCGACATGTTCGAGGAGATGAAGGTCGCCTCGTTGCTCGGCAAGTTGAAGGATCTCGACGCTGCGGCGATGGATAGCTGGCAGGTGCTGCGCATGGCGACGATTCTGGGTGCCCGGGCCATCGGTCTCGACCACGAGATCGGCTCGCTCGAGGCCGGCAAGCGCGCCGACATCATCGCCGTGCGCACCGATACGCCGCGGATGACGCCGCTGTTCGGGGCCGGACCGTATTTCAACCTGCAGCACAATCTGGTTCACGCCGTGCGCGGTGGCGACGTGGCGATGACCATGGTGGACGGCAGGATCCTGGTCGAGGATGGCGTGCTGAAGACGGCGGATCTCGGTGGGATTATCGCCGAGATTCACAAGCTCGCGCCCGGGCATTTCGCCCGCCGCGCCGCTTTTCTCGCCGACCATGCCGGCGGCACCGTGCAATGGACGCAAAAGCCCGTGACTGAGCGCGGAGGCGTCAGCGGATGACAAAGACGATCGATCCCGCCGCGCTGGATCAGTGGTATGCGGTCGAGACGTCGGCCGATCTCGGCAGCGCGCCGGTTCGCACCCGTCTGCTCGGGCAGGATATCGAGCTTTGCCGCGACAACCGCGGCGTGCCGGTCATTGCCGAGGTCCATGACAACGGCACATGCGGCCCGCCATTGCCGGTTCGCGAGCGCTATGGGTGTGTGTGGGTAACGCTGGGCAAGCCCGGTCGCGAGATCTTCGATATCCCGGAAGCCGACGAGGTCGATCGCCGCTTCGTGCCCTGCGGCTGGGTGAAGATGCGCGCCTCGGGCCTGCGCGTGGTCGAGAATTTCCTCGACATGGCGCATTTCCCCTTCGTGCATAAGGATATTCTCGGCGCCGAAGACCACGCCGAAGTGCCGCAATATAGCAGTGAAATCCGCCGCGACGTCGATGAGGTCTGGGCCAGCAATTGCAGTTTCTTCCAGCCGCGGATCGCCGCCACCGAATCCGAAGGCGCTTTCGTGCAGCTCACCTACCGGGTGCCGACGCCGTTCGTGGTGATGCTGTACCGGGTCTGCCCGACGGCGCCGAACCGGCTCGACGCCATTGCCCTGTTCATTCAGCCGCTGGAGGAAGACCTCTGCCGCGCTCAGCCGGTGATGTACCTGGTCGACGACGTCTCGACCCACACCTCGCTGTTGAATTTCGAGCAGGTGATCTTCCTGCAGGACCGCATCATTCTGGAGAACCAGCGGCCGCGGCTGTTGCCGCTGGAGCCGCGGCAGGAAATTCCGACCCGCGCCGACAGTTCGTCGATCGCCTACCGGCGCTGGCTGAAGGAAAAGGGCCTGCGCTTCGGGACCATGGTGGGGTGATCCGAAAGCCCGGCCATGACGAACTTATGAGTGGCGGCCAAGCTGATTTGTCGTTCAGAATCAACGATAATGCCCCGAAAAATGGTGCTGCCAGACAGCATTGAACTGTCGACCTCTCCATCACCGATGGAGGGATTGGTTTCTGGAAACACATCCTGGCGCAATTATCCGGAGCGTTTGCCGGACTGCCTCCGCGACGCTCCTATCGCTTTTCCAGCGCTTCAAAAATCTTGCCGTTTCTCAGAAGCGCGATTTCAGAGGCAGGCAGCGGCTTTTGGCATTCGGACAGGGGATTGAGCCAGAAATTGGAGTCGGGCAACATCTCGAACAGGTTGCGTGCGACAGCCCCGAGGCAGGTTTCGGGCTCCTTGAGGTAGTCGGATATGCGGTTTTTGGAAGTGAAAGCGGGGTGCCACTTCATGCCCTGGAATTCGACTGTCGCGACGTTGATCTGTTCCTGGAATTTGAGGGAGCGGCGGCGGCCAGGGGTCATTTTGGCTTCTGGGGTCAGGATATAAATCTCGGTTTCCAGAAGCATCTGATAGAACGCTGGAATCGCATCGGGATCCTTTGCCGCGGCCTGCATCAGGGCTTCAAGACTGTTTTGCGGTTCGAACACGGCGATTCTCGCAAGTCATTTGAAAAGTCATTTGCAAAAGCGTTCAGATCCGGTGCGAGCGTCACCTTCCGCGGAAGGCAGGTCGCATGACGAACTCGCCGGGACTATGGCCGATACTTCCCGTCAGGTTCCGTCACCTCGTTTCCGGTTCGAAGAGCGCGATAAATCGTATTGCGGGACACGCCGAGGCGTCGCGCTGTCTTGCTGATATTGTTGTCCGTTTCCGCGTAAGCCGTCAGCACACGCGCGCGCTGAAGGTCATGCAGATCGCTTTTGAGCCCGTGGCCGGCAGATGCTACGCGAGGGAGCCGATCGCTGCTCAAATCACCGACCATGGATTTGACCGTCGCCTCATCGATCAGATTTCCCCGCTCATCGAGGGACAGCCGCGAGAGCACGTTGCGCAGTTCGCGGATATTGCCGTCCCAATCCAGTTCGGCCAATAGATCGATGGCGCCTTGCGTCAAGTCGGCGGAAGGATCGATCTTTGCCATGAGATGGCGCGCGATGTCGGCGAAGTCCGAACGCTCACGTAACGGAGGCAATGTTACCTCCAGCGTGTTGAGGCGAAACAGCAGGTCGGAGCGGAAGCGCCCTCTGGCGATCGATTCGTCGAGGTCGGCATTGGTGGCGGACACCAGCAGAACGTCGACCTGGCGTTTTGCGCCGCCGACCGGGCGGACCGTCCAGTCGTCCAGAAACCGCAGCAGAACGGCTTGCAGCGTCACCGGCATGTCGCCGATCTCATCGAGGAAGAGCGTGCCGCCGTCCGCTTCCTTGAACAATCCCGCGGAGCCGCCTTTCCTGGCGCCGGTAAAGGCGCCTTCCGAATAGCCAAACAACTCCGCTTCGATCAGGCTTTCGGGAAGTGCCGCGCAATTGACCGCGATAAATTGTCCGGAGCGGCGGCTGGCGGTATGCGCATGACGCGCCAGCTGTTCCTTGCCGGTGCCGGTCTCGCCGCGAATGAGGATGGGCATCTTGCGCGCGACTGCCTTCTCGACCCGGCGCACGACCCCCGCGATCGTCGGATCCGCCGATACGAATTGCGTGGCGACTTCCTTCGGCGGCGGCGGTCGCGGCGCCGAAACGGCTTGAACCATCGGGAACTGACGTGTGTTCTCGATGGTCGAAACGAACTGGCTCCCGACCTCGTCTTCGAGAGACTGGCGCTCCTTGCGCCGGCCCTCATCGACAAATGTGCTGAACTTGGTGCGAAAGACATCGACGAAGCGGCGGCCCGGCGAGGCCGGCAGGCCATGCAGAAGCGCGCGGGCCGCGCGGTTCGCCGCCAGTATCCTGCCGTCGTCGTCGACCGCCAGCAGGCCCGCGCTCAGCGTATGCAGATATTCGCCGCGGTTATGGAAGGCGATCAGGATATTGCCGCGATGATATTCGCGGAACAATCCGTTCTCGATCTGGGTCGCCGCCATGGCGACCAGCGCCTGGGTGTGGGTCTGCCGCGACAGGCAATCCGACGAAGCATCCAGTATTCCAGTCAACTCGCCGTCGGGCGCGAATATCGGTGCCGCAACGCAGGTGAGGTTATTGTAGCGCGGGAAGAAATGCTGGCCGCCATGCACGGCGATCGCCCGTTTCAGATGCGCCGCTGTGCCAAGGGCGTTGGTGCCGCAATACGCTTCCGTCCACATCGCGCCGGGCCGGATGCTGACGGCGTTCGAGGCGTCGTTGAAACTCTGGTCGGATATGATGTCGAGCAGCAGGCCGTCGGCGTTGGCAAGGGCGATCATGAAATTGGAGCCGGAGATCTGCTGATGCAGCGTGTGCATCTCGGCCAGGGCAAGACCGCGCACGAGCGAACAACGCTGTTGTTCCTGGCGCAGCATCGCAGGGCTGACGAATTCAGGGTCAGGCGGGCGCCTTGTGTCGAGGCCGAGGGCAATGCAGCGCATCCAGCTGTCGTAAATATCGACGGTCAGGATTTCCGCTGGCGCTCCACGCTGTTCAAGCGCCACCCATGCATTCTCGACACGCCGGCTGGCAATCAGCATCCTCCGTCCTCCATGAACAGCAGTCCGGCATTTCCTCGCGATATTTCGCCGATCGGGATCTTCTCACGGCGGGCAGTGTTCCGCGCATCATAGATCAATCGATCGATTGCTCAAGGATTCCAGGTTTATCGCTGCATCGCTCGAAGTGTTCCGTGGCGGAACAGTTCTGCCGTCAGCTGTGATCTCCTTCGGATCGGAAAACTTCGGCGGAAATGCCGAGAATCCAAACAGATCAAATTGTTAAGACTTTGGCACGGGCCTTGCTCACTTGTTTGCAGGACGAGCGCCACGCCGCGATCACAAAACAAAAATATTTTCAGGGAGAGTGAGAGAATGAAGGCCGCGGTTCTCCATGCATTCGACGAAAAACTGACGGCAAAGGAATTTGTCAAATACGAAGACGTGGCGGATCCGAAAATCGCGCGCCCGACCGATGTGATCGTGCGGATCGGCGGAGCGGGCGTCTGCCGCACAGACCTGCATATCGTCGAAGGTATCTGGCGGAGCAAGGTCGACGTCAATCTGCCATACATCATGGGCCACGAAAACGCGGGCTGGGTTGAGGCGATCGGGCCGGGAGTCGAGGGCGTCAAGGTCGGCGACAGCGTCATCTGCCACCCGCTGGTGACCAGCGGGCACTGCTTGGCATGCCGGCGCGGCAACGACATGCACGCGCTGGATAGTTCCTTTCCCGGCATCAACGCCAACGGCGGTTACGCGCAATACCTGCTGACCGGCCAGCGCTCTCTGATCAAACTGCCCAAATCGCTCACACCCAAGGATGTTGCGCCATACACCGACGCAGGCCTGACGGCCTATCGCGCGGCCAAGAAGGCGTCGCGCCATCTGTTGCCCGGCGAATACGTCGCGGTGATCGGTGCCGGCGGGCTCGGACATATCGGCATTCAGGTTCTCGCGGCGCTTTGCGCGGCTGAGATCATCGTGGTCGACCGCGACGACAAGTCTCTCGAACTCGCCAAGAAATGCGGCGCTCATCACCTCGTGAAGGCTGATGCCGGCGAGGTCGAAGCGGTGCTGGCGCTGACCGGCGGGCGCGGCGCCGAGGCCGTGATCGACTTCGTCGGAGAAGGCGATGCCGTCGCCAAAGGCCTCTCGATGACGGCGAACGGCGGTTACTACTATGTCGTGGGTTACGGCGGCAAGATCGAGCTGCCGACCATCGACCTGATCACGTCGGAAAAGACGATCGTCGGCAATCTGGTCGGAACCTACGCCGAGCTGGTCGAACTGATGGCGCTCGCGGACCGCGGCCTCGTCGATCTCCATACCAAAGAATACAAACTCAGCCAGGCCAACGATGCGCTGCACGATCTGCACCATGGGCGGATCCATGGACGCGCGGTCCTGATCCCATGAAGGCAATGACAGTGAAAGATTCCCGCGGGCGCGAGCCCCCACTCACCGCCGAGCAAGCTGCCGAAACGCAGCGCGCCCGGGATTGGGTGGCTGCGCGGCACAGGCTGATCGACGGCATGATTCATAACAACCAGCAGCAATTGAAGAACGAGTGCGCGCGCGGCGGCGCGGAGATCGAACGCGAATGCGCCTTGCGCGATGCCGCGCGGACAGGTGCCGGAGCCGAGGCGCAGGCCGAACTGGAACGGGCGACCGCGCGTCTGCAGGCGCTTCAGGCAGAACATCAACGCCTGGTGGCCGAGCGCGAATGGCTCAATGCCTCCTTGCGCGAATTTGAGAGCGGCCCATCGGCCGATGAACGCCAACGATCGGGGAATGCGTGATGAGCAGGATCGGAGCCGAAGCTGCCGGAAAAGTGCCGCCTGGAAAACGCGGCGCGCCGTCACCCGGGCAGGTGGGACTGAGCGAAGAAGACCGGTCGAAGGACGATTTCTTCGTTCAGATAGCCGAAGTCGCGGAAGCGATGATCGCCCGGCACGGCAAGGAGTTCGCCATGGGGACGCTGGTGCTGTCGGCGAAATTCATCGCCGAAGGCAAGCCTCTCGTTAACCGAGCCGGCGGCGGCGGTGAGAAGAGCAATGCCGCCAAGCCCGTCTGAGCTGGAGTGATGGTTCTGCAAGTCCGGAGGTGAATTTGAAGAACGCGATCAGGGAAGCCGGCGACGGCAAAATTCCTGATCCGGTGTCCCAAGGAAATCCAAGGAAAATCTAAGGGAAATG
>JAQGJF010000499.1 GCA_028290765.1 Tardiphaga sp. | reverse complement strand
AGCTGGTACCGGGTCTTGACCCGCGCCAGCGCGCGGTTGACGCGATGGGGGTCCAGCATGCGCGCCAGGGTGCCGTCCTCCCGGCGCCACATGATCCAGTCGTTGCGGCGGTCGTCGACGATCCGCAGCGTCTGTCCGGCAAGGGCAATGCCGCCTTCCTCGCGGGCCTCCCGGCAACGCGCGCCAAAACCCTCGCGGTCGTTGCGCATCCACCGCCGCACCGAGGCCTCCGAGGGCATGTCGGGATCGGCGCAGATGTCCTCCAGCATCCGGCCGGCCGACAGCTCGTCGAGAACCAGCTCGGCGGCCTCGGGCGTATAGGGAGTTTCGGCGCGGCTGAGCCGCCCGACCTGCCGGGCGCTGCGATAGCGCGCCGCAAACCCCTCGCGGTCGGTCGCGACCCAGCGGTTCACCGTGGTGTGGTCCGGCATGTCGGCATCGCCGCAGATATCGACCAGGTGGCGGCCACCCATCAGTTCGTCAATGATGCGGTCGGCGGTTTCCGCCGTGTAGCCGGGAGTGCCGGGAACGCTTTGGGCGATCCCGCGTGCCTCCCGGTACCGCGCGGCAAAACCTTCGCGGTCCTGCCTGATCCATTGGTTGACCGTGTCCCGATGCGGCATGCCGTCCTCCAGGCAAATATCCTGCAGCGACCGGCCGGCGCGCAATTCGTTGAGGATACGATCGGCGATTTCCGCCGTGTACAGGGTGTTCATGCGGGAATGCCTCCTGCCGGCCGTCGATGGCGACCTCGGTCGGTTCGACGGCAAGTGTGAGATGAAGCGGTGAGGGGTGTGCTGTGGTTGCGCGCCGCGACGGTGCCGACCTCATTCTGAGGCGTGTGGATCTGTTGCTGACCTCATCCTGAGGAGCGCGTTCTTCACGCGCGTCTCGAAGGATGGCAACACGCACAGACTCGCGGCCATCCACGCGCAACGGCTTCGCCGTTGTCGCGGGAGACGCCGTGCAAGAGGCGCGGCTCTTCAGGATGAGGTCAGCGATAAATTCACAAGCTCTGTGTCGTCCACGCGCGTCTCGAAGGAGGAGGGCAAAACCAATGCAAAAACCCGCCGCGCATGTCTGCGGACGGGTTTTGGGCGAAGCAATTCACTGTAGACAAAACACCATGTCTCACTGGACCAGTCAAGCAACGATCAAGTTAGTTTTGCACAGGTCCCGACCCATTCGACGTGAGCAAACGCTCCACGTCAGTGCAAGTGGGTCGCAGGGCCGTCCTTGCGGGGACCGGAGAAATGTTACGACATAAACGCGACATTTGATGGCACCGGTTGGCAACTACGGTTCTCGGAAACCGGAGCACAACCGCCATGAGAACCATTCTGAGGACAACCCTCATCGCCGTAAAAATAGTGACGATTCCTGTCGCGGCAGGCCTTGTCGATCCGCAACCGCAACCCGGACCGTCGCTGATAGCGACGGAAAGCCGGTTGGAGACCGACAACGCGACCGCGTCACCCGGCAGATCGCAGCTCGGAATCCGCATCCCGAATTCCGGACGGCTGCAGCAGATGATTTACGGTGCAGTTTGCCCAAATCGTTTGCGTCACCAGGTCAGGGCAAGAATTCCGAACGGCGAGTCCGGCGGCATCGTCGATGTCCTTCCTGATGACCGCTCTTCGGTGTCTTGATGAGACGGTCCGTGATTGCCGCTCCCTGCATGCAGCGCCGATGGGTGATGGCCGCCATTGTATTATTCGCAACGGCCATGCCCGCGATGGCCGAAACATTTGATGCGGTCTACCGGGCCACCCTTGCAGGCGTGCCGGTAGGGAAGGGCCGCCTGACAGGAGATGTGGGCACGGGCGCCTACACCATCCGCCTGAAGGGCGAGGCCTCGCTGCTGGGCTTTTCGAGCCGCTTCGAGGCCGCATCGAACGGCGCGTCGAGCGGCACCCGTAGGGTGCCGGCAAACTATCTTCTCAAAACTGAAGGCCGTGTCGCGCGCAAGATCGAGGTCAACTTTGCAGGCGACGGGGCCGCGAACGTGTCGATCGAACCGCAGCCCAGCGCCGCTGACCGGGAGGGACGTCTTCCGATCGAACCGGCGCATCTCAAGGAAGCACTCGACCCGATGAGCGCGATGATGACCGAAATCCTGCGCGCGTCGCAATCCGACAACCCGTGCGACGGCATCGCCCACGTTTTCACGGGAAGCATGCGGTTTGATCTGACGCTGACGTCGGGCGAACCGGCGATCGGCGAAATCGTCTGCCGTGCCGTCTACCACCCGATCGCAGGCCACAAACCCTCCGGCAGCAGCAAGCCCATCGTGGCCCTTATCGCCTATCCCAGGGTCGGCAAGGCCGGCGAGCCAAGACTCCCAGTCCGGCTTGAGGTTCCGCTGCCCGTCGGGACGATCACCATTCGTCGGATCGGCTGAGCCGATGGTGATCCGTAAGCGCATTGTTCGGCAACAAACCGATGGCATCCGGCAAATTTTGGACATATTGCCGGCCGTCGCGGCTGCTATCCATCAATTGGACGTGTCACACGTCGGCATCCGACGATCCGGGGGACGGAGCATGGCATGGGGTCTGAAGCTGTCACGCTTCGCCTATCGACTCGCATTCATGCTCGTATTCCTGGGTTTCGGCGCCCTTCTGTCCGGTTGTGCCACCGCGCCGCTGGCAACTTCCGGTTCGCTCTCGTCATACGATAGTCTGGCGCCCTCCAACGGTGCACTGACGCAGTCCAGGCTTCATGTCGACCGGGCCGAGGTCCTCGCGGCAAGAACGGTAGCGATCTCACCGACGTCGTTCTCGAGTGAAGCGGCGCAGGTCGAACTTTCCGACAAGCAGCGGCAGATTGTCGCGAATGCCGTCGACAGATCGATCTGCGTTGGGCTCAGCGATCGTTTTCAGGTGGTTCCGGCCGGGCAATCCGCCGACCTGAAAGTTCACGCCACGATTACAAATGTCACGGTCACCGACCCGGCCATGGCCGGCGCATCGAAAGTGGTTGCGGTCGTCCCGATGTTTCTGAGTCTCGGCTTCCCGGTGCCTGTCCCGCGTATTCCCATCGGTCTGGGCAGCCTGTCCATCGAGTCGGAGGCGCGCGACGCCAGAGGCGAACAGAAGGCCGCGATGGTGTGGGCGCGCGCTGCCGATTCGATCACCAGCACCGCGCGCGTATCGGCGGCCGGGGACGCCTACGACCTCGCCAGCGCTTTCGGCGACGATTTCAGCAAGTTGCTGGTGACGGCGCAAACGCCGTTCAACAAGGGCCTGTCGATCCCGACCATGCAGCGTGTAACCTCGTCGCTGGGCGGGGCGCCGAAAAATGCCGCCTGCGATGCGTTCGGGCGGGCTGGAATCCGGGGGCTCGTGGGCGGGCGGCTCGGCGCGCCGCCGGAATGGAATGACGAGGGCGCCGCCGCCGCCAACTGATCCGGCAATGGCCGGAAGTCGCCGAGGCCGGCTTCCGCCCACCGACGGACCGAACCGTGGTCATGCAATGCAGGAGCACAATGTCTCGTAATCCGCACGTTTTGATCGTCGATGACGATCTGGAGATCCGCAAGCTGCTCGGACGCTATTTGACCGAACAGGATTTCCGCGTGACCCTGGCGTCGGACCGGCGGACCATGGACGACGCGCTCGGCGTCAACGAAATCAACCTGGTTGTCCTCGACGTGATGCTGCCGGACGGGTCGGGCATGGATATCTGCCGCGATTTGCGAAGGCAGGGATCGCACATACCGGTCATCCTTCTCACGGCGCTCAAGGAAGATATCGATCGCATCGTTGGATTGGAGATCGGTGCCGACGATTATGTCGGCAAGCCCTTCAATCCGCGGGAGTTGCTGGCGCGAATACGCGCCGTGCTCCGTCGACAGGTCAACCAGGACATCCAACTGGCCCATGCGCTGGAGCATCGCTTTGGAAGGTTCACGATGCACCCGGGTATTCGGCAGGTGCTGGACGAGGCCGGGGCGCCACTCGACCTGAC
>JAQGJF010000105.1 GCA_028290765.1 Tardiphaga sp. | reverse complement strand
TTGTCGAAAATTAGGACGCCGACCTTCATCCTGTCTGCGCGCGAAGACCACATTGCGCCATGGAAATCGACCTATGCGGCGGCCCGCTTGTACTCCGGGCCGGTCAAATTCGTCTTGTCGGCTTCGGGCCATATGGCTGGCGTGATCAGCGCGCCAGGCAGCAAGTATGGCCACTGGGCGAACGACAATTTACCGCCGAGCCCTGACGAATGGTTCGCTGGCGCTACGCCTCATCTAGGGTCGTGGTGGCCGGTCTGGGACGAATGGATAACGCAACTTGATTCGGACCGCGTTCCTGCGCGCGAACCCGGCGGTGGCAAGCTCACGATTATCGAAGACGCGCCGGGCTCTTACGTGCGGGTGAGATCGGCAGCGTAGAATACAAAGTTGCGGCTTACTGATTTCTCTCGGGTCATGAACTGACCAGAAGCGACGAAAACGCTGAGTCCGTTTTACCCTCGATAACGGACTCCGGAGAAATGCTCTGGCGAGTCCGTTTCGGGCCAACAGGAGACTCATGCGCCGCAGCAAATAAAATGGGACCGGCGGCGGCCCGAGGCCAAATGCCCCCGCTCTTTCGACCTCACCCCGTTCTGACGGCGACGTTGAATGTATTGCCGTTGACGGTGCGCAGCTGCAAGGTCGCGGCGCTATGCAGGCCGGTGTCAGCACCGCTCGCGGCGGGCAGCGTGATCGTCGCCATCGCCGCCACCTGCGCTCGCAGCCCGAACGGACCCGGAGCAAAGCGGTTGTAGGCGAAATCGTTGGCGATCGCGGAAGTCGGCAGGTGGCTCAACGCTGTACCGTCCCATTGCTCGAGTACGGAGCCATCATTGGCCTTGAGCACCGCTGTCATTATATAGGAAGGTGCCGCCGGTGTGCCGCCATCGAGATATGCATGGAACCGCACGGCGCCGTTCGGGAGCAGCACACCATCCGTCAGATCAAGATGATGCTTGCTAGGGCTAACCGGGCCACCATGAAACGGCGTAATGACCGAGCCGCGATAATAGTTGTAGGTGGCGACATTGAAGACGGCAGTCGCCGCAAACACCACCAGCGCGAGTTTCTGGAAGGTGCCGCTCTGCATCGGAAGCGGCAAGGCTCCGGACATCCAGCGGAACCACCCCCGTTCGGCGAGCGCCGGCTTGCGCGCCAGCAGCGCCTTGTCGAGCGAGTAGGCGCCGCTGCCGCCAAGCATCAGAGTGGCGCCGATCGCCAAATTGCAGGCCGCCATTGTCCATTCATCGATGCAGGTCGCGCCCTGCCATCCGAACATCAGCATCAGCGCGACTGAGAGGCCGATCGAGGCCAGCGCCGCGGCCCGCGTGAGAAAGCCCGTCATCAGGAACAGTCCAGTGATCAGCTCGGCCGCGCTGAACAGGATCAGCGAGGCATAGAGAAGATAGAAATGATGCAGGAGAAAGGCGATGATATGGTCCGTTCCCAACAACGCGCCCGGCATCGCCGACTGGAATTTGTTGGCCATCCAACTCGTTGCATTGGGATCGAGTTTGGCGGGCGCGTAGATGAAGCGGCGCGAACCGCCGCCCCAATAGATAAATCCTTGAATGAAGCGGATAGAAAGCAGAGCGAGCGCAGCGATGCGCAGCGCGTCCGCCTTGCTGCATTGGGTGGCTGGATTGGAGGCTGCCGCCGTGCCTTCGAGCGTAAGCGTGGACATGATGATTCTTCTTTGCCGTGACGGATTCAGTGGGGAATTTACTATGCGTAGTGAAAGCCGGCCTGCTGCAACTCGAGCATCGTGGCGCCCGCACCGGGGATTAGAACGACGCCTTCCACCAGATGGTTGCTCAATTCGGCCGCGAGCGCGGCATGAGAGAGCTTGTCAGGATTGACGCCGGCTTTGATGAGGGCGGCGGCTTGTTCCCAAATGGCATTGTGGCAGCACATGAAAACAACGCCGCGCCGCATCAGCGCCGGTATAGAATTATCCTCGCTGGAGAAGACCCCCGCCGGGTCCTCATAGTTCGTGGGGTCGGCAGCCGCCGCCTTTTGCTCGATGATCAACGTATTGGTCTTGAACTTCTCGCCAGCCAGTCTGGTGAGCTGATATTTGTCCCACGTGGGCTGATCGTAGAGCGCAAGATGCGCCGTACCATGCGTAACCGAAACAGCGAGGAAATCCGGATGTTTGAACGACCAGATCTCCGTATTGAGCGTGTTGCGCATCAGGCTCAGCCATGGAATTCCGATGTCGATACCGTCCCAGGCCTGCTTGGGCACAGGCCTGTAGGAGAGCACTTCCGTCAATGCTTCGTGATCCCATTGCTCCGGATTGTTCAGGATCATCGGCACGGTCTTGAAATCGCGACGGCGGGGTGCCTGCGCGAGACGCTTCTTCAATGCGTCAAGGTGCGTGGCACCGGGGGGCGTCAACGCGGACTCGACGGCCGCGGCCGCTGGTTTGGCCTCTGCCGATGCAAGACCGATCGCGCCTGTGGCCATGGCCAAAGCGAATGTTCTCAATACGCCCCTTCTTCCGGTGATAATCTTCATGGCCGTCATCTCCTTTTTCAGGAGATAGGCAGCGGGGGCTTTCGAGACCAATGAATCTTTTGATAGATCAATCGTGCATCGGTGGCTACGACCGGCTGCGAAGGCTGATCAGGCCCATTTGGGTGATCAACTGACGAGAAGCGATGTCCGCGCCGAGTCCGTTTAGGGTCATTCGCAACCGCGTCGAATCGGCGGCCAGTCTGGCCATATCCGTTATTGCCCGAAAGCGGAAGTAAATTCAGAGCATTAGCGGCTGCGCAACCGGTCATGGCGGGTTGATGGCGCTGCCCGCGGTGCGGCCACGCTTCGCCAGCCCGCCGATCAGGGGCGCCGCAAAAGCCAGAAACCAGAAAAACGGCCCAACATTCGGCGCAAAGAAGGCCGCCACCGTTCCCAGCAGGAATACCGCGACCGGAAAGATCGCCGGCGCCAGCACCGCCCAGTGGCCGCGCCCACGCAGCGCGATGAGCCAGAGCAACCCGTTGAGCACGGCGATCAAGGTCAGATGACCGCCATAGAGCACCGCGACCACGCTCGAGGCGCGGTAGCTGCCATAGAGGCCGTTGGTCGCCGGCAGCACGATGATCGACAGCAGAAACAACAGATTGAGGAACACGGTGCCGCGGCTGCCTTCCGGCGCAATGGCGAGCCGCCGGTGATGGCTGATCCAGAACATCCCCGCGATGACGAAGGAGAGCATCAGCGCCGCGACGTGCTGCGCATAGGTGTGATAGAGATCCGTCCAGCTCGGCGCCTGTGCAAAGCCGGGCGCTGTCGGCATGCCGTAGGCCAAAAGCGTCATGGCCACGCCGAAAATGGTGTTGCTCAGCTGCTCGAGCCGGCGCATTTCGAACAGACCAACCGGATCCGGCATGGGGCCTCGCGACAGTGAAACCGGCGATTGGCCGGCGCTGATGCCAGTCTGTCGCGTTACGCCGTTTCAGACAATCCCGCTGAGCCAGTCTGGCAACAGGTCGCGGTCACGCGGCAGAGAACATTTCCACGAATGACCCGACCGTGCCGGCCACCTTCTCTTCGGAGACATGCCAAGCCGCGCCATCGTCCGCGGCGTAGTAGTTGCCGGCATTCGAACCGGCCCACCTGAAGATCTCGAATGCCGGCCAGTACATGATATCCGGGATATTCGAACAGTTCACGACCTCATGGGCCACCAGCCGCATCGTGCTTTTCGACAGACAGTCGGCCTGGACCGCCGATTCGAATTCGAAGGAGGCCAACAGCGGCACCGGGGAAACGGTGACGACGATCCTGATATCGGGGGAAATTTTCCGGATGAACTCGATCAAATAGAGCACGTTGTCGACGTTCTCCTTCACGCTGGTGGTCCGGAACAGGAATTTCTCGGCCAGCGCCCTGGCATTCAGGGAGGTCGGCCGCGGCAGGACGAAATTGCCGGTTGTCCTGTCAAAAAAAGCAGGGGCGACGCCGAGGGTCAGAATGAAGACGTTGCT
Organism: Tardiphaga sp.; assembly: GCA_028290765.1. The sequence continues at coordinate 3,788 of JAQGJF010000105.1, read as the reverse complement.
GGTCTTGATGGCTACAAGCGTGCTTTCCCTGCTCCAGCTCGGCGGCAACAGCTCCACGATCCTGTTACGGGTCGCGTCATCGACATCGGCACCGCTGAGCCAGTCGACGAACACCCGGTTTGCGAATGTCGTATTGATGTATTCGGAGATTTCCATGTGATTGGCGGCGTAGCCGCTGGTGCTCAGGCTCCTTGCCAGATTACGGGCGAAGCAGGAGCCCATGGAAAAGAATCTGGTCTTGGCGTCGATGAACTTGGGCTCGCCATTCAAATTGACGGCGATGTGATCCTTGATCAGCTTGCGAAAATCGCCCAGAAACGCCTCCGTTTCCGGATAGCGACCGACCTTCCGCTTGCTGCTTGCCGCCGTGGCGGCTGGCTGGCTCGAACGCGACTTTGCGATTTCCAGGGTCTCCCTGTTGATCGCGGTATCGTAGGCCGCAGGATCAAGCGCGATGGCCTTTTCGAGGCTGGAAACCGATTCCTCGAAAAAGTTGCCCTGGGTCAGGATTTCGCTGAGTTGGTAATAGTCATCGGCGAGGTTCGATGCATGCGCCAGCTTGCGGAAAAGTTCGATGGCCTTGGCGAAAGGCCCGACCTGGCTGCATCTTTGTGCCGTGCTTCTGATCAGTCGCAGATTGCCTTCGGTCGCCTGGTCGAAGATCGAAGGATGATCGTCGAGGACCGACAACAAGAGATCGCGGCTTTCGGCGAGCTTTTTATGGGAGCCGTCGCAGATGAGATCGGCATAGACCATTCGCCCATAGATGTCCTTGCTGTCCAGCTCGAGCACTTTCTGGAATGCGAATCGCGCGCCGGCGAAGTCATTGTCCTGAAGATATTTGAGGCCGCGCTGCTTGAGTTGATCGACAGCGGAGATCTGCGGGGGCGGAGGAGGCGCCGCAGGTTTGGCGGTTGCATTCAGGACGCGCCTGGCTTTTCGGTTCATGCGAGTGGTTCTCCTCAAGATCGACGCGCGACCGCGTTGCTTCGCGGAAGCACCCCAAAAACCTCATTGTGCCCAACAAGATGACCCGCCCGTCAGCACCGATTCGGAGAATAATTCGGCGCCTGCTTCCAAAACGTTAACTTTGCGGCAAGCATAACGACATAAATGCCGAGAGCGCCGCGCGCTGTGCATGGTTCATTAAGGTTTGTGTGGGCGCGTCGGGCTTACGGCACCTCAGCAAGGCGTGGATGGCCGGGACGTACGCGAAGCCGCGCTTCGCGCTTTTTCTCAAAACTCCTGTGCGATCTTGGCCAGCATGCCGAGCAGCGCGGCGTGGTTGGCGGGGCCGAGCACTTCGATCAGCCGGGCTTCGTGTTTGCTGGCGACCAGCTTCTTGGCCCGGGCCAAGGTGGCGCGACCCTTGTCGGTCAGGGTCAGCACGTGCGAGCGGCGGTCGTTGGCCGAACGCATCCGGACGCAGAGTTCGCGGCTCTCGAGGCCGTCCAGCATCGCCACGAAATTCGGGCGCAGGATGCCGAGCGTGTTGGCGATCTCGGTCTGGTTGCGGCCGGGATTGTTGTCGAGCAGCAGCAGCACGGAAAATTGCGCCGGCGTCAGTTGCAGCGGCGCCACGCAGCGCAGGAAATCCTCGAACACTTTCAATTGCGCGCGCTTGAGCGAATAGCCGAGCAGCTCGGACAATTCGCCCATCTGCAACGCGGCGTCGTCGGGCTCCTTGCGGAGCCGCGCCGCATCAGCCGCATCGGCGGTCTTGGAAACAGTCATCGCGCGGCACCTGCAATCCCGGTAGATTGAAAATAAACCCGGCGGCGAACCATTACGGGCCTTGAGATTATATTTTATAATCGTTATGAAGTATATCAAATAGGGACAGCGGATATCAACTGCTGTTTATGGTCGGGCGGTCCGCGACATGCCCGATGCCTAGCGCGAAGCTTCGTTCGCGCCTGAAGGTTTTTTGGGGAGCGCCAGGTTTTGAATACCTCGATACTGCTGTTCCTGCTGCAGGACGGCATTACCAATGGCGCGATCTATGCGCTGCTCGGTCTTGCCCTCGTGCTGGTGTTCGCGGTCACGCGCGTCATCCTGATTCCGCAGGGCGAATTCATCACCTTTGGCGCGCTGACCTACGCGACCTTGTCGGCCGGGCAATTTCCCGGCACCGCGCGCCTCGCGGTCGCGATGGGCATCGTGGCGTTCGGCTTCGACCTCTTCGTCGGCCGCAAATCGCTGCACACGCGGCTGGTGCTGCGCGCGCTGGCGGTCAATATCGTGTTTCCGATGGCGTTGTTCGGGGCGACGCTGGCACTGGCCGGACGCCAGAACAACATTCCGATCAACATCGCGTTGTCGCTGCTGATCGTCGCGGCGATCGGACTGTTTCTCTACCGCATCGCGTTCCAGCCGATCGCCCACACCTCGGTGCTGGTGCTGCTGATCGCCTCGGTCGGCTGTCATCTGGCGCTGCAGGGTTTCGGGCTGGTGTTCTTCGGCGCCGAAGGCCAGCGTGGCCCGACGGTTTCAAACGCAGCCGTCACGCTCGGACAATTGCGCTTCACCGGCCAGAGCATCGCGGTCTACGCCATCACCATCGCGCTCATCGTCGGGCTCTGGCTGTTCTTCGGCTACACCCTCACCGGCAAGGCGCTGCGCGCCACCGCCGTCAACCGGCTCGGCGCGCGGCTGGTCGGGATCCGCACTTCATTGTCCGGACAGATCGCCTTCCTGCTGGCGTCGGTGATCGGCGCCATTTCAGGCATCCTGATCGTCCCGATCACCACACTCTATTATGACACCGGCTTCATGATCGGGTTGAAGGGTTTCATCGCCGCTATCATCGGCGGGCTGGTCAGCTATCCCTTGACCGCGGTCGCGGCGCTGGTGGTCGGCACGGTCGAGGCGTTCTCGTCGTTCTATGCCAGCAACTTCAAGGAGGTCATCGTCTTCACGCTGATCCTGCCGGTGCTGGTGCTGCGATCGCTGGCGGCGCCCGCGGTCGAAGAAGAGAAGGATTGACCGTGATGACGCAACGGCTCCTTCCTGTCTTGCTGTTCGCGCTGGTGATGGCGCTGATCCCGTTCATCCCCGGCATGCCGCCGTTCTGGATCGTGCTGCTGGACAATATCGGCCTCGCCGCGCTGGTGGCGATGGGGCTGGTGCTGCTGACCGGCGTCGGTGGCCTCACGTCTTTCGGCCAGGCGGCATTTTGCGGCTTCGGCGCCTACACCACCGCGGTGCTCACCACCGCCTATGGCATCTCACCCTGGCTGACGCTGCCGCTGTCGCTGCTGGTCAGCGGCGGCGCGGCGGTGCTGCTCGGCCTCGTCACGGTGCGGCTGTCGGGACATTACCTGCCGCTCGGCACCATCGCCTGGGGCATCAGTCTGTTTTACCTATTCAGCAAGCTCGAAATACTTGGCCGCAATGACGGCATCTCCGCCATTCCGCCGCTCTCGATCGGCTCGCTGAAGATGCTCGATCCCGGCACGATCTATTTCGCGATCTGGATCGCGGTGATCATCTGCGCGCTGCTGACCATGAACCTGTTGGATTCGCGCACCGGCCGCGCCATCCGGGCGCTGCGCCGCGGCCACATCGCCGCCGAAGCTTTCGGCGTGCGGACGGCGCGGGCGAAGCTATTGGTCTTCATCTACGCAGCGGTGCTGGCCGGCCTCTCCGGCTGGCTCTATGCGCATTTCCAGCGCGCCGCCAATCCGACGCCGTTCGGGCCGCAGGCCGGCATCGAATATCTGTTCATCGCCGTGGTCGGCGGCGCCGGCTATGTCTGGGGCGGCGTGCTCGGCGCCGCCATCGTCGTG
>JAQGJF010000099.1 GCA_028290765.1 Tardiphaga sp. | reverse complement strand
CGAGGGATGGAGCGAGTACTATGTCGAGCATGGGTGTTACGACCATGATCCGGTCGCCGGCTATTGCCGGGTCGCGCTGGATCCTTTCGACTGGGCCAGTGTTCCAAAGGCGTTTTTGACCGGAAAGAAAAGCCGCGAAGTGATGAACGTGGCGTCCGATTTCGGCTTGAAGTTTGGCCGTGCCATTCCTGTCGTTCGCGGCAACGGGCAGGTCGGTGCCGTCACCATCGCCGGAAAAACCAAGGTGGATGACGCGCGCGTCGCCCGGGCGGTACACCTCATTGGCCTCTACACCTACAGTAAGATTTTCGACATGGCCAATCCGCCGCGGGAAGAGGTCGAGGAGTTTCTCTCCGCCGGTGAACGCGACGTGTTGACGTGGATCGCGGTGGGTAAATCCACCTGGGAGATCTCGTCGATTCTCAAGATCAGCGAAAACACCGTCGAATGGCGCCTCAAACAGGCGTTTCGCAAGCTGAATGCGGTGTCGCGCACCCAAGCCGTCGTGGCGGCGTTGAAGACGCGGCAGATTACCGTCTAGCGCGTTTTCGAGCGAAAGCGGTCGCGTCCACCTACGGGTTCCCGTAGGTGACACGTCGGCCGGCTTACGGCTTAGCTGGAGCTCTTCAACGGAGGGCTCCATGATCCATATCGTCACCGAAGCCAATCGCGACGACTATCTCGATCAGCTCGATGAATTCCACAAATTGCGGAACGATATTTATGTCGTCGAGCGCGGCTGGACGGGGCTCAAATCAATCGACGGCCGCGAATATGACCAGTTCGACGACGGTCGCTCCACCTACGTGCTGTCGATCGAAGAAGATCGGGTGATCGGCGGCGCGCGGCTGCGCCCGACCACCTTGCCTCACATGCTGGAAGAGGTGTGTCCCCAGCTCGCCGAGGTGCGCGGAATTCCGCGCGGAACCAACATTATCGAATGGACCAGGGTGTTCGTCATCAAGGAACGCCGGGAAGGACGCTACGATGGAAAAGCGATTGGCGAGATCTTTGCCGGCGTCGTCGAATATTGCGAACGCATCGGCGCGCGCCAGGTGCAATTCGTTTTTGAAACGCGATGGTTGCAGCGGTTTTCGGAAATCGGCTGGAAGCTGAAGCCGCTCGGTCTTCCGGATTTCATCGCCAATGATTGGTGGATGGCGGCGACATTCGAGGTTGAACCGCAACTCACCCATGCGCTCCGCCGCTACTTTCATCTCGAAGGCGAGGTGCTGGCCGATCACAGCCTGCGCGCGGCAGAGCTGCGAATTGCGTCCTGACAGGGGAGGATGACCATGCAGACGATCTATGACCTCATTCGCCTGGCAGCCGACCGGACGCCCGATCGCGTCGCCCTCGTCGACGACAAATCGACCCGTCATCTGACCTATCGCGAGTTGCTGGTAGAAGTGAACAGCATTGCCGGCGGGATGCTGCATGCGGGCATAAAGCCCGGCCGACCGGTATTGACGGCGCTTCCCAATCTTTTCGAGCACTGCCTTGCTGTTCTCGCCTTGCAACGGCTGGGGGTCGTCGTGGCACTGGCGAATCCGCGTCTGCCGCCGGCCCAGCAGGCCAAACTAGCCGACCTGGTCGATGCGCAAGCCGTGATCGTGCTCGACGACGATGAGATCTGCGGTGCATTTGGCGGCCGAACGCAGATATGGCGCGTCGGCAACAGCCCCGCGGCGAATTTTGCCGATTGTCAGGCCAGCGCGGCCCTGCTTCCGGATCGGCCGCGCCCGAAGCCGGAAGAGCCGGCCTTCATCCTGTTCACGTCCGGTACGACCGGCCAGCCGAAGCCCGTGGTCCTGCCGCATCGCGCGACCGAGCCGCGGATGAACTGGATGACCCAGCTCGCCGGCATCCGTCCCGATCCGCATCTCAAAACCCTGGGCGCGGCGCCGATTTTTCACGCCATCGGCTTTTTCGGATGTTTCCTTTTCACCCTGTCGATGGGCGGCACGTACTATACGATGTCGGCATTCGACCCGGCGGCCGCGACCCGGCTTGTCCGTACCCATCGCCTGACGCTGGTATTTCTGGTGCCGACGATGTTCCAGGCGATCGTCGCGGACCCGTCCTATCATGCCGACCATTTTGCCTCGGTCCGGCACGCGATCTATGGTGGCGGACCGATCGATCCGCGGTTGCTGCGGCGGCTCAGCGAGGAGTGGCCGGCGGAATGGACCAACGCCTATGGCACCACCGAGATCATGGTGCCGCTGTATCACGACCAGCCGCTCGAGGTGCCGCGCGAATTGAAGACCGCCGTGGGTTGGCAGACCCGGGTGATCAAAATTGGCGGAACGCCTCACGACAGCGTTGCCGTCGGGGAAACAGGCGAGCTGATTTTCAACGCCGACAATGACAGCGCATTCCTGCACTATCTCGACAACCCGTCCGCGACCGACGCCAAGGTTCGAAACGGGTGGTATTATTCGGGGGATCTGGCCAGGCGCAACGCGCATTCGGTGCAGATCGTCGGCCGCTGCGACGACATGATCCGCTCCGGCTCTGAGACGATATATCCCGAAGAAATCGAGACGGTGCTGCTGCAGCACGAAGCCGTCGCCGACGTCTGCGTGGTGGGATTGCCGGATGAATATTGGGGCGAGCGCGTCATCGCCTGCATCGTGCGCAGGGATGCGGGCCTGACGTCCGCCGCCCTCGATAGCTGGTTGCGCCAACTCGGCGACCTTGCGGACTACAAACGGCCTAAAGGCATCTGTTTCCTGGACAAGGTCCCGCGCAATGCCATGAACAAGATCGACCGGCGCATGACCAGGACGCTTGCGGCGGCCCGGGACGACTCCGCGGATTCGATTTCGGAGGTGGCTTAGTGCGCTTCGCTCAGGTGCAGGCAGTCTCAACAAGGGATTTGCGCGCGCGACGACGTCGGCGCGTTGCCGCCCCGTCGCGATCGGGACGGCGCAAAGCGCCATTTGAATTTTGTTCTTTTACGGGATGTTCTTATGTCCACTGACAGCAGCAGAAAAAACCGGTTGCTCGACCTGGTGATCAAGGCCTTGAAAGAGGCTAAGGATACGAAATCGGAATTGACCGTAACGCTTCTCGAAATGGTGCTTTTGAACGAAATGGACGAAATGGACGAGGATGCGAGCACATCAGCCTCGGACAGGCCGAGAAGCCGTCACCTCCATCTCAATTGAGGCCGTCGGAAACGATTTTATCCCGCCGTTTTCGCCTGCCACTCCAGGATGCCGTCGTCGGCCGTGCGGATGTCGCCGGGCGTGCCGACCGGCGTTCGGTCCATGTCGGTCAGATGAGCCAGCGTCGCGCCGTCATGCGCGGGCACCCGCGCCAGCGTACGGGTGTTGGCGGCGGTGCGCAGCATCACCACGCCATGCTCGGCGTCGCCGCCGCGCCCGTAGATCACCGTAAAACTTTCCACGGTCGCTTTGCCGGCGGCTTCGGGGACAAAGGCCGGCACCGGCTGGCGATGGCGATCCGCCTCCGCCTGCACGCTGGTGGCCTGCGCAAGTTCGTGCTGCGGTGCCTGCCGTGACAGCACCAGCGCGTGATGCTTGGTGACAAAACCGCCTTGCCCGTAGAGCAGGCCGAGCCTGGCGCCGCCGTGCAGCTTGCGCACCATGGCGCAGGCCGCATGCGCCATGTAGTAGTTGAGCGGTGCGCCGAAGAATGTCAGCCCGCCGGTGACTGTCGGCTGCACGTCGGCGCCGAGCCCGAG
>JAQGJF010000075.1 GCA_028290765.1 Tardiphaga sp. | reverse complement strand
CGGTCGGGTACGTTGGTGGGGCCTGGAATCTGGAGAAAATGCCTTCCAGTGTGCACGGTCATCTGGCGTCCTTCCCGGGAATAATTTCGTGTTCGCGCCGCCCGGATACCACCTTTTATGGGGCTTGTCCCCCGTCCCGACGGGGGTCCAATGCATCCATAGGTACGCTGCCGAGATATACCTTGCAAACCGGAAAATCGGACGCAAGTCATGATGCCATCGCACGAACCGGCGTAATATTACCCTTCCTCTTCATGCGCTTCCTCCTGCCTATTCGGCAGCGACGGGATGGCCTGCTGCCATCGGGCGGAGAACGTCCTCGAAGGGCTGCTCCGGATGCATCAGAAATGCACTGAAACCTCCGAGCACCAGGAGGCCCATGGACATCAGAAACGGCAGATACCAGTTGCCGGTGGCATCGATAACAAACCCCGCGACGAGGGGCGACACGATGGCGGCCAGGGCCGATCCCGTATTCATGAGACCCGCGGCGGTTCCGGAATATTTCGGCGCGATGTCCATGGGTATCGACCACATCGGACCAATGACCAGTTCGGCGAAAAAGAAGCCGCCCGAAAGGCACAGTGCGACGATCGTGATGTCGTGAATGAACAGAATCGGCAACAGCGAAAGCAATGCGCCGACGAAACCCGCGACCGTGACGCTTAGGCGCGCCAATCGCACATTGCCGGTTCGATGCAGAATTCGGTCCGAGATGATCCCGCCGAGGCTGTCCCCGACGACGCCCGCAAAGAAAACGCCGGACGCAAACAGCGCCGAGTTTTTGATGTCGAGGCTGTAGTTGTTCTTGAAGAACAGCGGCAGCCAGTTCAGATACAGCCAGAGCGTCCACCCATAACAAAAATAGGTCAGGGTCACCGGCCACATCCGGCGCAGCAACGGCCCCCACGGCACTTGCGGCCTTGTGTTGGCGGGCCGCGGCGGCAGTTCTGCCAGTTCGGCCGGCGTGATCGAGCGATGTTCGCTCGGCTCGTTGCGGAAGTACCAGACCCAGATCACCCCCCAAAGCAGGCTGACGATTCCCAACGCGACAAAGGATCCGCGCCACGTCAGCCAGAACATCAGAACCGCAATCAAGGGCGGCGTGACCGCATTGCCCAGCCGCGCGAAAGCGTGGGTCAGCCCCTGGGCGAAGCCCCGCTTGCCGGCAGGGGTCCAGTACTGCATGGCCCGTGTGGCGGTCGGGAACGTTGCGCCCTCGCCGAAGCCGAGCGCAACGCGCGCGATGAACAGGGTCAATAGGCCATGCACGAATCCGGTCATGATGGTCGCGACTGCCCAGATCATGCCGCACCAGAACAGGGTCTTGCGCGGTCCGAAGCGGTCGCCGACCCAGCCGCCGAACACCTGAAACAGCAGGTACGGATAAGCGAAGGCGGAGAACACCAGCCCGAGCTGGGTATTGGTAAGGCCAAGCTCCTTCTGAATTTCGCTTGCCGCGGTGCTGATGTTCACGCGGTCGACATAGGTGATGAAATACATCACACACAGCATCGCCAGCACGACATGTGTCTCCTTGAACCGAAGTCGCATTTCAACCTCCCTGTTTTTTTGATCGCGGCGCCGCGCTGCTTGGTGGCGAGGCGTATTCGAACGAGCGCCTGTTATCCGGACACGATCTTGAGGGCCGGAGAATTCGACCCGCTGCGTTGTTCCAGCACGGTCATTGCCGCGGCTACGCCGCCCGCCCGATGCGGCACGCCCGCGACTGACAATCCCATCTCAACCCCGGTCAGCGCTCCCATCAACGTCAGCTCGTTGCATTCACCGAGGTGGCCGATTCGAAACACCTTTCCGGCAAGCTTGGCGAGACCCGCGCCGAGCGACATGTTGTAATTGTCGAGCACGGTCTTGCGGAACTGATCGGCATCATGGCCGGGCGGCATCAGCACTGCCGTCAGCACCGGGGAATATTCCGACGGTTCGAGACACAGCACTTCAAGACCCCAATGGGTCACCGCCGCGCGGGTCGCTGCCGCAAGCCGCTGGTGGCGCGCGAACACATTCTCCAGCCCCTCTTCCAGCAGCATGGCGATCGCTTCGCGAAGCCCGTAGAGCAGGTTGGTGGCGGGCGTATACGGGAAAAAGCCGTTTGCGTTCGGCTTCAGCATCTCTTCCCAGTCCCAATAGGACCGCGGCATCTTGTTGGTCTTGGCCGCGGCTCGCGCTTTTTCCGAGATCGCATTGAAACCGAGGCCGGGCGGAAGCATGAAGCCCTTTTGCGAGCAACTGACGGACACGTCGACCTTCCATTCGTCGTGGCGATAATCGGCAGACCCCAGCGACGAAATCGTGTCCACCATCAGCAGCGCCGGATGTCCGACCCGGTCCATGGCTGAGCGGATCTCGCCGACACGGCTGGTGACCCCGGTGGAGGTTTCGTTATGGACCACCATGACCGCCTTGATCGCATGGGACGCATCCTGCGCAAGTCTGCCCTCGATCGCCGCCGGGTCCACCCCATGGCGCCAATCGCCCGGCATGAAATCGACTTCGATCCCCCAGCGTGCCGCCATCTGGCGCCACAGCGTGGCGAAATGGCCGGTCTCGACCATCAGGACATGGTCGCCCGGCGACAGGGTGTTGACGATCGCGGCTTCCCAGGCGCCCGTCCCCGACGACGGGAAGATCAGCACCGGACCAGAGGTCTTGAAGATCTTCTGACTGCCTTCGAGAACCGCTTTGCCCAACTGGGCAAACTCGGCGCTTCGATGATCGATGACGGGCATGTCCATGGCCCGGAGCACCCGGTCCGGTACCGGGCTGGGGCCGGGAATCTGCAGGAAATGACGTCCTTGATGGTTGGCCATGGGCTTCCCTTCGTCGGTTCGTTGTAGCCTCGCGTCATAATGCATTCAATTTAGTCGGAATCAACTCAATTATTGCATGCAAATTTGCGATCGACGGGTTCCGGGTTCTCGATTAGTCTGGCCCCATGAAGCCAACGATTCCGCCTGAGTCCTCCTCTCCGCTGCTCCTTGAACGGCCGCCTTCCCGCGAGGAATCATCGCTGCATGGCGAAATCCTGGGGCGGCTTCGGGATTATCTGGTTGAAGGCAACATTCCGGACGGCAACCGAATTCCCGAGCGCCAGCTGTGCGAAATGCTCGGCATCTCACGGACCCCGCTGCGCGAAGCGCTGAAAGTATTGGCGTCCGAAGGCCTGGTCGATCTGTTGCCCAATCGGGGTGCCCGGGTTCGGCCTCTGAGCGAGCAGGACCTCGGTGAGCTTTTCGATATCATGGGCGGCCTGGAAGGCCTTGCCGGCCGGCTTGCCTGTGAAAACATCACCGACGAAGAAATCGCTGAAATCGAGCGGCTGCACTACGAGATGTACGGCTTCTACCTGCATCGCGACATGCATGGCTACTTTCACGTCAACCAGCTCATTCACCAGAAGATCGTCGACGCGTCGCGCAATATCACGCTGCGCGAGACCTACGCCAATTTCGCCGGCCGAATTCGTCGAATTCGCTATTCCGCCAATTTTGCCCGCAAGCGGGAGCGCTGGGGCGAAGCGATGCGTGAACATGAGACCATCCTGGAGGCGCTACGCCGGCGCGCGGGGGCCGAACTGAGCGACATCCTGTTTGGCCACCTGCGCAACAAGCGGCTCGCCGCGGTTGAACACCTCCATGAGTCCGACGGCGCGGCGGCACCCGCACCGTCGCAACCACGCAGGATGTGAAATCCCGCGCATGGCAATACTGCATGCAATAGGCTAGATCTGCCAAAGGTTATTGCATACCAATCCGACGCACGCGTAAAGCGACGGTCCGACGGGGTCACCATGTCATCTTCAGCGCCAACCACCCTCGACCGACGGCTGCGCGCTGCCGTCAGCGGCGACGTGTTCTTCGATCTCGCCAACCGTGGCCGCTACGCCACCGACGCCTCATTTTACCAGATCCTGCCGGCCGGCGTGGTGGTACCCCGCACCATTGATGAGGCGCTGCGGGCGCTGGCTATCTGCCGGGACGACGGCCGGATCGTCACCCCGCGCGGCGGCGGCACCTCGCAGTGCGGCCAGACCGTCAATGACGGCATCGTCATCGATTTTTCCAAGCACCTGAACCGCATCATCTCGCTCGACGTCGACAACCGCATTTGCGTGGTCGAGCCCGGCATCGTGCTCGACGACCTCAACCGGCAGCTCAAAAAGCACGGGCTTTGGTTTCCGGTCGACGTCTCCAACGCGTCGCGCGCCACCATCGGCGACATGGACGGCAACAATTACTGCG
>JAQGJF010000071.1 GCA_028290765.1 Tardiphaga sp. | reverse complement strand
AGGAGGGGCTGCGACATTTGATCGCTGGCACGTTCGACGCAAGCGATCCGGACAAGGACCTGCTCTGCGCCCAACATGAACGGCCCGCCGGCATCTATCTTTGGGCGATGTGGGCGCGCAACAAGCTGGTCGCCGGAATTCCGCTGGCGTTCGAGAAGATGTGGACGCCGCTCTACAAGGATGCCGACCTGTACGCCCGCGCGGTGACGCAGGACGGCAAGCGACTGCTGGAGACGATGGGCTTTAGCCCCGGCGCGACTTTCGAAAATCTGGCCAACTCCAGTCTTCACAGCCTGTGCCGGTCCGATCTGAATGCCGCGGATGTTCCGTCCTATGATCGCTACAATGGTCATAGTCCGGCAAAGGCTATTGCGGTGACCGTTGCCCGCTCGATCGAAGACTTGATGCGGGTTATCTCGATACGCAGCGCGGTCTATATCGGCGAGCAGGAATGCCCCTATCTTGAGGAATTCGATGGCAACGATTTCAGTTCGACCCATCTTCTCGGATACGTCGGCAACGAACCCGCCGCCTGCCTGCGCATTCGCTATTTCGCCGACTTTGCTAAGATAGAGCGCCTCGCCGTCCGCAAGGAATTCCGTAAGAAGCGAGTTTCCCTGCCATTGGTCGAGGCGGCGATCAATCTTTGCCAGGCCAAGGGCTATCAGCGCCTTTATGGCCATGCGCAGAAACGACTGGTGAAGTTCTGGTCCCAATTCGGATTTGAAACATTTCCCGGTGGACAGGAACTGATCTTTTCCGACTTCGACTATGTCGAAATGCAGATGGTTACCGCCCGTCGGCCCAATGCGATCAGCGTCGGTATCGATCCTTATCTGATCCTGCGACCCGAAGGCCGATGGCACCGGCCGGGCATTCTCGAACAATCCAGGTCGCGCCCCGTAACCCGCCCATCGGTTGAAAGGGGAGCCGCGTGACCTCGGTCGTAAGCCTTCGGACATTCGTCAATTCATCCAACGTTCCCACGGTGGTGTTTGTCGATATGCAGCAGGAATACGTGGCGATGCCACGGTTGCTTGCCATTCCCGACATCGATCCTGCATTGGCCAATTGCCGGAGGGTGCTCGATCATTCCCGAAAGCTGGGCTTGCCGGTTGCGTTTGTCCGCCTGCTCGACGACTCGGCGTTTTTCAACCGGGCGACGCCATTCGTTCGCTGGATCGAAGGTTTCGAGCCCAATCGCAACGAGATGATATTCGAACGCAGCAGTCCCTCGTGCTATTCAAGCGAGCTTTTCGCCTCGCTGATGAACCAGAATCGGGGCGGCATCGTACTCGCCGGTTTTGCCGGTGAATCGGCCTGCCTGTCGACGCTGGTCGATGCCTGTCACCGCGGTCACAAGGCCGCCTATCTGGTCGACGCATCGGCGAGCCACGCGCTCGACGATCTGGCGGCTTACGACGTTCACCGCGCCATTTCCAAGGTGTCCGGTCTTTATGGAGATGTCTATGAAACGAGTGATTGGATCGCCTCAACTCTTCCTCGTAAACTCGGAAACGAGAAAAATTCCGGTGCTTGATCCAGACAAGCGGTTGGGTTCGGTCATTGCGTCGCTCGAGCAGTGCCAGGCGGTTCTCGCCGACGGCGCTTACCGGGACGCCGCTCAGCTGGTGGCCATGGCGGTTCTCCAGCTTCGGATGCGGCTTCACCAGATCGATGATTCGGAATTGAAGGCGCTGTGCGATGCCATGTTGCCTGAGACCGGCGACAATCCGGATCTTCCCGAGGCGTCGAGCTGCCTTTGATCTGGAACTTCGGATCTGGAACTTCGGTTCTGATGGCATCAGAACCGAAGCTCCACATTGTTGTTTTGACGCGTTTTCTTCAAGCGAACTGGCATCCACCCCGGATCAAGTTCGGGGCAGGCTTTCGCTTGAGAACACTTTAGTTAGCCGAAGGATGGATGGCGGCCCAGATTGCTCTCGGTGATCGCGGAATAGATCATGGTGCGCAGTTCGCGCCGCACCGGATAGGCACTCGACGGCAACACCTGGGTCATGAAGATCGCAATCAGGTCTTCCGCGGGGTCGATCCAGAACGATGTGGTCGCGGCACCGCCCCAGGCGTATTCACCGGCGCTGCCCGGAATCAGGGTTTTCGCCGGGTCCATCGTGATGGAGAAGCCAAGACCGAAGCCGACGCCGGCATAGGTCGCCTCGCTGAACAGCGATTTCGACATCTCCGTGAGATCGCGTCCGCCCGGCAAATGGTTGGTGGTCATCAGAGCGAGCGTCTTTGGGCCGATCAGGCGGATACCGCCGAGTTCGCCGCCATTGAGCAGCGCCCGGCAAAAGGTGAGATAATCGGCCGCGGTCGAGCACAACCCGCCGCCGCCCGATATCAGCGACGGAGCTGAGAGAAACGAGCTTGTGGTTGGATCGTCGTACAGGGTCATGCCGCCCTTGCCATCGGCGGCGTAACAGGCGGCAAAGCGGTGGGCCTTGTCCGGGGCGACGAAGAAGCCGGTATCGTTCATGCCGAGCGGGCCGAAAATGCGCTCTTGCAGGAATTGCTCGAACGGCTTGCCGCTGATTTTCTCGACCAGATAGCCGAGGACGTCGGTGGAAACCGAGTAGTTCCAGGCCTCCCCGGGCGAGAATTCCAGCGGGATTTTCGCCAGGTCGTCGATCATCGATTGCAGCGTTCCGGCCTTTTCGATCTCTCCGATCTTTTTCTCCCGATAGACGGCGTCGACATTGGTGCGTTCCTGGAATCCATAGGTCAGGCCGGAGGTGTGACGCAGCAGGTCGACGATCAGCATCGGCCGCGCCGGCGGCCTGGTCTTGAACGTCAGCGCCGTGCCGCCCTGAAAGACCCCGAGATCCTTCCATTGCGGGATGTATTTGTGGACGGGCTCGTCGAGCGCGACGCGGCCTTCCTCGAACAGCATCATGAAGGCCACCGATGCAATCGGCTTGGTCATGGAATAGATGCGGAAGATGGTGTCGGCTTTCACCGGCGCCTTGCGCTCGATATCGGCGAAGCCCTGCACGGTGCTGTGAACGATCTGGCCACGGCGGTACACGAGCAACTGGGTCCCGGGAAAGCGTCCGGCATCGATGTATCGGCGTTTCAGATGGTCTTCGATGCGGCGAAAGCCGGCCTCTGACATGCCGGCGGCTGCGGGGGAGGCTGGCGACGGCTTAAGGACTTGAAGGGGCATGGATCGGTCACTTGATCGTTGTCGAAGGTGTCGCCCGGCGCCAGGCCGGGAATTCGGGCCGAACCCCTGTTAGCCGAAAATGATTTCGGGTTCTATTGGTTTGGAGCGCCGGTTTTCGCACTGCAATCGACATCCCCGTGAATTGTCATCCCAGCGATGCGTTGCCTGAAATCACCGCCTGTGCGATGGCAGGGTCGTCGAAAAGGCAATAGATCTTGCCCGGTCAACGGTTGTTTGCAGCAGTCCAGGGAGTTTTCATGAAGTCCGTCGTCGTCAGAAACATTCCGCGTGCCAAGCCTTCGATTATCTCGGAGTTGGCCTCGCACGGCGTGGCGACCGTTCACGAAGCGGCGGGACGCATCGGGTTGATGCAGCCCTATATGCGTCCGATCTGGTCCGGGGCTCAAATTGCCGGAACCGCGGTCACTATCCTGGCGCAACCTGGCGACAACTGGATGCTGCATGTCGCCATCGAACAATGCCGCGAAGGCGATGTGCTGGTGGTAGGTGTCACGGCTGAAAACAGCGACGGGATGTTCGGCGATTTGCTGGCGACATCGCTCAAGGCGCAGGGCGGGATTGGTCTGGTGATCGACGCCGGCTGCCGCGACGTCAGCACGCTCAAGGAAATGGGTTTTCCGGTCTGGTCGCGGGCGATTTCGGCGAAAGGAACGGTCAAGGCGACGCTCGGCTCGGTCAATATTCCGATCGTTTGCGCGGGCCTTGCGGTCAAGCCGGGCGATGTGATCGTCGCCGATGACGATGGCGTGATGGCGGTGCCGCTCAAGCTGGCCGAGGAGGTGGCTACAAAAGCCCGTGAACGCGCCGTCAACGAGGAGCAAAAGCGCAAGCAACTGGCCGCCGGCGTGCTGGGGCTCGATCTCTATAAAATGCGTGAGCCCCTGGCGAAAGCGGGTCTGGTCTATCTCGACGAGCCGGAGGACTGACGGTTCCCCGCAAAGAGTTTCAGGAAGTTGCGGACCTACCTCGGATAGATGATTTGTTGTATCCTCAAAGGCCTTAGCCGCCTCGCCACAGGACGAACCCATGACCCAGTTCAACGACACTGAACTCACCGCCGCCGTCATCCGCAGCTTCGACGAAACGCCGGATCCGCGTGTCAAATTCCTGATGGAGGAGTTGGTGAAGTCGTTGCACGATTTTGTCCGCAAGACCGATCTGACCTTCGATGAATGGAGCTACGCGATCGATTTTCTGACCCGGACCGGACAAAAATGCACCCCGACCCGCCAGGAATTCATCCTGCTGTCGGACGTGTTCGGGGTTTCGATGCTGGTCGACGCGGTGAACCATCGCGAGCGCGAGGGCGCCACCGAGACCACGGTGCTGGGCCCGTTCTACGTCGGCGAGCACAAGGCCATGGCGCACGGTTCGGATATTTCGCCGAACCTCGAGGGCGAGCGCATGTTCGTGAGCAGCCGGGTCACCGATCTGGCGGGCAAGCCGCTGGCCGGCGTGCCGGTGGACGTCTGGCATGCCGACGACGACGGCTATTACGATTCGCAAAAGCCGACCTACGAAACCGACGGGCCGTCATCGCGGGCCAGATTTATCACCGATGCCGACGGCCGGTTTTTCTTCCGCACCATCCTGCCATGCAGCTATCCGATCCCGACCGATGGTCCGGTTGGCGAAATGATCCTGCAGACCCGGCGGCACCCGATGCGCCCGGCGCATGTGCATTTTCTCGTCGCCGCCCCCGGTTATGAGCCGCTGATCACCCACGTCTTCATCGAAGGCGACAAATATATCGATTCCGATGTGGTGTTCGGCGTGAAGGACGAACTCATTGCCAAGGTTGAAAAGCGCACCGATCCCGTCATGCCGGACGGCAAGCCGACCTCCGGGCCGTGGCACTTGATGACATACGAATTCCGGATGCGGCCGGGCGCGGGCACCGTTCCGCAGCCGATGATGCCGGAAACCATGGACGCCTGATCGGCACCAGCGACGAGATTTGGCCGGCCAGAACGGCCTCGTTTCTGGTTGCACCGATGCTCCCGGATCGTCGCGCGATAACGCCTGCTCATTTTTTGTGCGGCGCACAAGAAATGAGCTAAACGCAAATTTTGAATGCGCGTCGTTATCCTTGAGCGGGATCGGGTAAATCTACAACTTATTGCAAATAAATAGATATTTTCGTTCTGCGCGCTTGGCATGAAGCTTGAATAGCTTTGTTCCGACGCCATTGATGCCGTCCTTCGAAACCAATCATCCGAATTGTGTAACCGGCAAAACTGGGGCCTCCCCAGCATGCGTTTCTGTGCCTGCGCATGAGCACCGGTGACGCGAGACGGGGACGGCCATTCAGACGCAAAGGACAACCTTATCCATGACGAAGACTCGGAATAACTCATTGCCGCGTGGCTTGAGCCGCCGTCAGATCCTCAAGGCGGGCGCTGGAACCGCAGCGCTGCTCGCAGCCGCAAAGCTGAATTTCCCGGCGGGGGCCTTCGCGCAGGGCGCCGGTCCGGAAGTGACCGCCGCGAAACTCGGCTTCATCGCACTCAGCGATGCCGGCGCGTTGTTCGTCGCCAAGGACAAGGGTCTGTTCGCCAAATACGGCATGCCGGACGTCGACGTGCTCAAGCAGGCGTCGTGGGGGACCACGCGCGATAACCTCGTGCTCGGCTCGGAAGGCAACGGTATCGATGGCGCGCATATCCTGTCGCCAATGCCGTACCTGATCTCGTCCGGCAAGGTGACGCAGAACAACGTTCCGACACCGATGTATATCCTGGCCCGATTGAATCTCGACGCGCAATGCATCTCGGTGGCGAAGGAGTACGCCGACCTCAAGCTCGGCCTTGACACCGCGCCCTTCAAGGTGGCGCTCGACAAGAAGAAGGCCTCCGGCAAATCGATCAAGGCCGCGATGACGTTCCCGGGCGGCACCCACGATCTGTGGATCCGCTATTGGCTTGCCGCCGGCGGCATCGATCCCGACAAGGACATCGAAACCATCGTGGTGCCGCCGCCGCAGATGGTCGCCAACATGAAGGTCGGAACCATGGATTGCTTCTGTGTCTGCGAGCCGTGGAATCTGCAATTGATCCATCAGGAGATCGGCTACACCGCGATCACCACGGGCGAACTCTGGGACAAGCATCCGGAAAAATCCTTCGGTATGCGCGCCGCCTATGTCGACAAGTACCCGAAGGCCGCCAAAGCGCTGCTGATGGCGGTGATGGAAGCTCAGCAGTGGTGCGAGAAGCCTGACAACCGCGAGGAAGTCGCGGCCATTTGCGCCAAGCGGCAGTGGATCAACTGCCCGGTCGATGACGTGACCGACCGCGTCAAGGGCAAGTTCGACTACGGCACCGGCAGGGTGGTCGAGAACTCACCTCATATGATGCGATTCTGGGCCGACCACGCGTCGTATCCTTATCCGAGCCACGACCTCTGGTTCATCACCGAGGACATCCGCTGGGGCAAATACGAGGCGGGGTACGACGCCAAGGCGCTGATCGCCAAGGTCAACCGCGAAGACCTCTGGAAAGACGCCGCCAAGGATCTCGGCGTCGCAGCCTCAGATATTCCGGCCTCGACCTCGCGCGGCAAGGAAACCTTCTTCGACGGCAAGGTGTTCGACCCGGAAAATCCGGCGGCTTATCTGAAGTCGCTGTCGATCAAGCGCGTCGAGGTCTGATCAATGAATATGCCCGCCAAGAAGATCGAATCCGCCGCGGTTCTTACGAGCACGCCGGCCGCAGTCGTGAAACTGCTGCCGAAGCGGCTTCCGGTCTCGGAAAAATACCTCAAGGCGGCAAAGGACGTCGCGGTGCGCGTGCTGCCGCCGCTGATCGTGCTCGCGCTCTTGATGCTGTTCTGGGAACTGGTGTGTCGGCGCGCCGGCTCGACGCTACCGCCGCCGTCCCGGGTTTTCAAGGAAACCAGGGAGCTGATCTTCGATCCGTTCTTCGATCGCGGCGGCATCGACAGAGGCCTGTTCTGGCATCTTTCCGCCAGCCTGCAGCGCGTCGCACTGGGCTATTCGCTCGCCGCTATTGCCGGCATCGCGCTGGGCACGCTGGTCGGCCAATCGGTCTGGGCGATGCGCGGGCTCGACCCGATCTTCCAAGTGTTGCGGACTATACCGCCACTGGCGTGGTTGCCGCTGTCGCTTGCGGCATTTCGCGACGGCCAGCCGTCGGCGATCTTCGTGATCTTCATCACCTCGATCTGGCCGATCATCATCAACACCGCCGTGGGCATCCGCAACATCCCTCAGGATTACCGCAACGTTGCCGCGGTCGTGCAGCTCAATCCGCTGGAGTTTTTCTGGAAGATCATGATCTCCGCCGCGGCGCCCTACATCTTCACCGGCCTGCGCAT